>JAGOCE010000198.1 GCA_017998915.1 Candidatus Ozemibacteraceae bacterium | reverse complement strand
TGGCTTTCCCTGATGAGCCTCACCGTTGCCGGGAAAGGTGTGACCGGGCTTTCCGAGCCACCCGTCGTCGAGAAGCCTTCGGCCGACATTGCCGATCACGCCAAGTCCGGCGGCGTTCGGCAGCTGCACTCGTCGGAGGCGATCCGGCTTACTCCGGAGGCGCAGCAGCATCTGCTGGGCGTCCTGGAGCGCGGCGAGATCACGCCGCTTCATTTCGAGCGTGCCATCGAATATCTGTGGCGGCACGATCTGCGTGAGGTCACCCCGACCCGCCTCGAACTGATCCTTTATATGAACGATCCGCAGAGTCAGACCCAGGCGCAGACCAATTCGGCGCCGGGAGCGAGCGCCATGTTCAGCAGCAAGGTCAACCCGCCCGTTTTCATAAATTGATATGTATAATAGCAACGGCAATATAAATTCATGAGCGCAAAACATCTTGTCATCGTCGAATCTCCGGGAAAGATCAAGACCCTCACCAAGTTTCTCGGCCGTGAGTTCATCGTCGAGGCCAGCAAGGGCCATGTGATCGACCTGCCCGACTCGAAGCTCGGCGTGGAGCCCGACCGCGGGTTCGTGCCGGTGTTCCGCGTCGTGCCCGACCGGAAGGACGTCATCATCCGGCTCCGGGAGGCCGCGGAAAAGGTCGAAAGCATCTATCTCGCCCCCGATCCCGATCGGGAGGGGGAGGCGATCAGCTGGCACCTGGCGAGCGCGCTGGGCGTCGATCCGACCAGCGCCTGCCGCGTGACGTTCAACGCCATCACGAAGGACGAGGTGCTTCGCTCGCTCGAACAGCCCCGCCCCATCGATCTCAATCTCGTGAACGCCCAGCAGTCGCGACGTATTCTCGACCGCCTGGTCGGCTACAAGCTGTCACCCCTGCTCTGGAAGAAAGTCTGCCTCGGCCTTTCCGCAGGTCGGGTCCAGTCGGTCGCGGTGCTCCTGATCTGCGACCGCGAGAAGGAGATTCTCGCATTCAGGCCCGAGGAATACTGGACCATCGAGGCGGGGGTGAACACCCAGGACCGGCACCCGTTCACGGTCAAGCTGACGAAGACCGACGGGAAGAAGTCCGTCATCGGCAACGGTGCCGAAGCCAAAAATATCGTTTCTGAAATAGAATCTGCGGGTCTGCGCGTCGCGAACGTTCTGCGCCGCTCGAGGAAACAGACACCGCCACCACCGTTCATCACCAGCACGCTCCAGCAGGATGCTGCCCAGAAGTTCGGCTTCACCTCCCGGCGGACCATGTCGATCGCGCAACGCCTCTATGAAGGCGTCGAGCTTGCCGGCGAAGGTCATGTGGGTCTCATCAGCTACATGCGAACCGACTCCGTCCGCATTTCTCCGGAAGGATTGGGCGAGGCGCGCGAGTACATCGAAAAGAGTTTCCACGAGCGGTACGGGCTCGAGAAACCTCGCGCGTTCAAGACCCGCAAGGGGGCCCAGGATGCCCACGAGGCGATCCGGCCGACCTCGGTCTGGAGAACCCCGGAAAAGATGGCGAAGAACCTTTCCGCGGAGCAGTTGAAACTTTATACATTGATCTGGCGCCGGTTCGTCGCCTCCCAGATGGCCGAGGCGGAATACGACGTCGTGACGATCGATCTCGAAGCCGGCCGGCATCTGCTCCAGGCATCCGGCACGACGATGACCTTCGATGGATTCACCTCGCTCTACTCCGAAGCGAAGATTGAAGACGCCGACGCCCCCGCCCCGGAAGCGGGCACGGAAGAGGACGCCGGACGGGAAGCCAGACAGAAGCTGCCCGAAGTCACCACGGGCGAGAAGATCATGCTGGCGAAGATCGATCCGGAGCAGCATTTCACGCAGCCGCCGCCGCGCTACAGCGAGTCGATGCTTATCAAAACCCTCGAAAAAGAGGGCATCGGCCGGCCGAGTACCTACGCCGCCATCATCGAGACGATCCAGCAGCGCGGATACGTGAAGAAGGTCGAGGGCCGCTTCCGCCCGTCGGATGCCGCGTTCCTCGCGACCGAACTGCTCGTGTCGAAGTTCGGCGACATCATCAATCCGAAGTTCACCGCCGCCATGGAAGCCAACCTCGACGAGGTGGAAGACGGCCGGAAAGACTGGGTGCGGCTCCTGAGCGAGTTCTACGGTCCGTTCATCTCCGACCTGAAAAAGGCCGAGACCGAGCTCCAACGCATCCAGTATGAGACCGATTGCACCTGTCCGACCTGCGGCAGGGTGATGATCGTGAAACTTGGCCGGACCGGCAAATTCCTTTCCTGCTCTGGGTATCCCGAGTGCAAATCCACAGAGAATATTCCCGATGAAATGCTGCTGTTCGCGAGCGGCCAGATCCAGGGAAAGCTTCAGCTCCGCGAGACGCTTGACAAGCTCAAGGCAGAAGCCGGTCCCGACCTCGTGCCGACCGATCAGGTGTGTGAAGTGTGCGGCTCGCCGATGGTGATCCGGAACGGGCGGTTCGGTCGGTTCATGGCCTGTTCGAAATACCCAGAGTGCAAGACGACGAAGCGCATCCAGCAGGAGATCGGCGTCGCTTGCCCGCTCGACGGCTGCAACGGAAAGGTCGTCGTCAAGAAGGCGAAGGGCGGCCGACGGACGTTTTACGGCTGCTCCAACTATCCGACCTGCATGCTGACCACGTGGTCGAAGCCGACGGGCGAGCTCTGCCCCGAATGCAAGTCGCCGCTGGTTTGGCATACCACGAAAAAGCTGGGCACGTTCATCAAGTGCTCGAAGAAAGGGTGCGATTTCAGACGCATCCCCGAAAAGGACGAGGGAGGACCCGGTGGCCAGGAAGAATGACCATCCGAATGTGACCGTGATCGGAGCCGGCCTGGCCGGTGTCGAGGCGGCGTTCCAGCTCATCCGGCGCGGGGTGCGCGTCAAGCTTGTCGAGATGCGGCCAAAGGTTCCCACCGGCGCGCATTCGACAGACCTGCTTGCTGAGCTTGTCTGCAGCAACTCGGTTGGAAGCAACCTTCCCGACCGGGCCTCGGGCCTGCTCAAGGAGGAGCTCCGCGCCCTGAGCAGTTACATTCTCGATGTGGCCTACAAATACCGGGTGCCGGCCGGAAACGCGCTGGCGGTCGACCGCGAGGCCTTTGCCCGCGAGATCACCCGCTATATGACCGGTCACAGCCACGTCGAGTTCGTCAACGACGAGGCCTCCGAGTTCCCCGATGATGGAATCGTGATTCTCGCCACCGGTCCTCTGACGTCGCCGAAGATGCTGTCCTGGCTGACGAAGACGTTCGGGGCCGACAAGCTCGCCTTCTATGACGCGATTGCCCCGGTCGTTTCCTCGGAAAGCGTCGACATGAGCTGCGCCTTCGTCGCGAACCGATACGGCGACGGCGAGGAGCAGGGCGATTACATCAACTGCCCCATGAACAAGGCGGAATACGAGGAGTTCGTGAAACAACTGCTCGCCGCCGAACGCACCCAGCTTCCCGAGTTCGAGAAGGAAGCGAGGCGCCAGTTCTTCAGCGGCTGCCAGCCCGTCGAGGAGATCGCCTCGACCGGGGCCGATTCTCTCCGATTCGGCCCCATGAAACCGGTCGGGTTCAACGATCCGAGAACCGGCCGCCGGCCGTGGGCCCTCGTGCAACTTCGCCAGGACAACCTGCTTGGGAGCATGTACAACATCGTCGGTTTCCAGACGAATCTGAAACACGGCGAGCAGGAACGTGTCTTCCGGCTGATTCCGGCGCTGAAAAACGCGGTTTTCACCCGCCTCGGCCAGATGCATCGCAATAGCTATTTATTCTCGCCCGCGTTCCTCACCCCGACGCTCCAGGTGAAAGACCACCCCGACTGGTTCGTCGCGGGCCAGATCTGCGGCGTCGAAGGCTACACCGAATCGACGGGAATGGGCCTCCTGGCGGGCCTGAACGCCGCCCGCATCTGCCTCAAGAAGCAGCCCGTCGTGCCGCCCCCCCAGACGATGCTGGGTGCCCTCGTCAACTATGTCACCTTCAAAGGCCACAAACCCAAGGATTTCGCGCCCATGAACGCCAACTTCGGCCTCCTGACCGGCTCGGCCCCGATCGTGAAAGGCGAAACCGCCGAACACCGCCGCGCCGCCGCCATCGTCGAGGCCCGCCGCGCCTTCAAAGCTTTCGTCGGCGACCTGTAAGGGATTCATCACTCGGGTGTGTAGAGTGTAACAGCTGGTTGAATGGCCCCATCTGAAAAAAGCTCCCGGAGCGATGCAATCGCTTCGGGAGCTTTGGGGTTCTCGCAACGTTACCAGGGA
Source organism: Candidatus Ozemibacteraceae bacterium (assembly GCA_017998915.1). GTDB lineage: Bacteria > Muiribacteriota > Ozemobacteria > Ozemobacterales > Ozemobacteraceae > MWAR01. The sequence goes on along the minus strand of JAGOCE010000198.1, from coordinate 3,167 downwards.
TTGGTAGCGTCAGGCAGCGACAATATCTGAACTCTGTTTATGCTTCGTTCAAGGATGATGAGGTTGTTCGCACTTTTTACGATGGAAACCGGAGTTGTGAAACTGCCCAGGGCTGTGCCAGTGGTGCCGGCGTTCAATTGCCATGTTCCATTGTTGGTAAAGAACTGAATGCGCCCTCCATCAAGATCGCAAGTAGCGAAATAATTGTCACTGAATTGTGTGATATCTGATGGATTACTTGCTGGCCACCTTGTATATGGCGTGAGAGATTCCGACAAAGGAGCGATTTGATTCTTCTTCCAGTCGGCAACATAGATAGTGCTGCCTATAGAACGGATGCCGAGAGGGGTGTCGAACGTTCCCGGCGTTGTTCCCGTTGACGGCAGAGTCGTGAGAGCGGTGCCATCTGTGAGCGACAGCATCTTGATCCTGTGGGCGCCCGTATCGGAGATATACAAAAAGTTATTCGCCGCCGTAATGGCTGTCGGATAGCTGTAGCTCGCAGGACCGGTCGTTCCAAATCCGCCGAAATGACTTTCCGTTGCGAGCGAATTGTTCCAGACCTGGATACGTGCGAATGTTGGGGCTGCTGGAGCAGATGATTCGAGAGTATAGAACTTGGTTCCTGATTTTGTAACTCCGACAAGCGATGTAAATGAGCCCGGGTCCCCACCTGCTCCGCCGATCGATTTCTGCAAAGTTGTAAAGTCACTCGAATATTTTCTTAACACGGAGTTGCCCGTGTCAGAAATGTAACACGAAGAACCGTCTAGGAAAAGCGACGAGGGAAGGTTCAAGGAGGGCGTGAGGGTTGGGGCCTTGGCTCGCCAGACGACAAAGGTGGACGAGGTGGCGTTTACGCTTGCATGACCGTCGGTAGCCGTGACCGTAAGGGTGTATCTTCCGGGATCGAGATTGAACTCGAACGAGCTGAGTTCACTGCTTGAATAGGTTGCATTGATCGGAACGCCCGTCACAATGTCACTTTTCAAATTTGCCTCAACGTGGCTTGAAGACAACACTCCACTTTCGAAATCGGTGGCTGAAGCTGCAAAGTAAATCGGAGATCCGGTAGCAAGCAGGATCGGAAGACCATTTGGCGCAACGGCGTATTGCGGGAAGTTTATCGCTATTTGGGGAACGGGGAGATCGTTGATGAGGAACGAGCGGGTAACGCTCGTGGCGATGCCGCAACTGTCGATGACTCTGGCTTCGATCTGATGGAGGCCGCTCGTCGTGGTGGCATAGGTGAATGAGTCTGTCGAGCTTGTCATCTCGAGACTATCGAGCTGCAGGTTGGCGGATTCAAAGTGATCCCACCACTCGATTTGCAGGTCGTCATTGGTACCTGATCCGCCGACATTTGCCGTGAGAGTGAACTCCTGTCCTCTGGAGAACCGGGTGCCATCCTCCGGATCGGCTTCGAGGGCAACGGTCGGTGTCGCGTTGATGTACAGAGAACGCTGAACGGAATTCTCCGCCTTCAGGGTGTCGCTGGCGGTCAGTGTAATGGTGTACGTGCCGGGACTAACGAAGGTGAGGGTGAACGAGGTCGTCGCTGCTGAGGTCTTGGTTGATCCATTCGGTTCGGTGATCACCCAGCTCTGACTTTCCGAGGCGACATATCCGCCAATCGTTTCGGCATCGGTTGCATATCCCGCGAACGGGACGGGGGTGTTGACGAAATACCACTTCGTTTCCGCTGCAGGACTGGTGATGATCGGCGAAGGTTCTGTATTGGTTGCTATGCCGAAGGTGACGCTCGTCGTCGCCGAAGCGGGGTATGGCACACCATCCATCGTCTGGGAATCGCTGACTTGTAGGGTGATCGTATGTGATCCCGGAACGAAGTCTTCAAACGAAATCTGCTTTCCTGACGGAAGGGTGGAGGTCGCGTTGCGGACGTGAGAATAGTCTTTCCAGGCGTAGCTGAGGGTTTGGCCATCAGGATCCGAGGCGAAGCCCTCAAAGGAGATCGATGTGCTCGCTGGATACGTGGTCTGAGAAGGGGTGCGCGTAATGGAAAGCCCCTCCGGCGGAGCATTGATCTTGAACGCTATCGACGTCGACGTGGCAAGCCCTTCTGGTGAGGTTGCCGTCAGGGTGACGAGATAGGAGCCCGTCGCCGTGAGCGGATACGTGAAGTAGCTCGTCGATGCGATGGCATACTGGAAGCTGCTGCCCTGGTGCATCAGATTCCATTGATAATAGTCGACGGGAAGTGTGCCGCCGTTGGTGAGCTTCACGCTTCCGGAGAACAAAACGTTGCCGGGCGGAAAAATGGCGTTGGCAGCGGGCTTGCTGATTTGGGCTGATGGGGTGGCGGGCAACGGGACGATGCTGAATACCTGGGTTTTCGTCGTCGAGTCACCGGCTTCATCGGTGACTTTCAGCGAGAGTGTGACCGGGGTCGTGTCGGCTACGGACGGCGTCGTCCAGTTGGTGATCTTTTCGGTTGTGGTGCTGAGGGTGCCGAGAGTGACGGACCAGAGGTATGCCGCGGCAAAGATGTTGCCATCGGGATCGGTTGCGTTCGCAGTGAGGGTGTAGAGTACGCCCGGAGAGAGTGTCGAAACGTTCGGATCGATGCTGAAGTCGACGGTCGGCTTTTGGTTCGCGATGGGCATGTAGCCGACGGTAAGCGTCGTGCGTGCGAAAAGGCTGCCCGCATCGGTGGCTTTGAACGTGATCGTGGCGCTTCCGGTTCCCGAGGAGGGGGCGGTCCAGGTGGCCTGCAGACCGCTGGTCGACGTGGAAAGACTTCCGGACGAGGATTCCCAGTGGTAGGTCATGACGCTGTTTTCCGGGTCCTTTGCGGTCGCCGTGAACGTCACCGAGACGCCGTTGTTCACGACGAGGCTCGAGGCGGCCAGCGTGACGGTCGGGGGCGTGTTCGTTGACCCGGCAGGCGGAACGGCGGTTTCCAGGACGGGCGGGGTGGTGCTCACGAACTGTGCGGGCACCTGGACTTCGGTGCGGCCGGCGACATTCACCGTGATGGTCGCAACCTCATCGGCTGGGAGGAAGGGGGACTCGTATTCGCCATTGCCGACGTGGGTGAACGTTTCCCCCCACACCGTGATGGTTGCCGATGAGATCGTCGATGAGGTGCCTCCGTCGTTGACGCGGATTCTGACCTTGCGGTCGGCGAGTTTCACTTGCAGGTT
>JAGOCE010000197.1 GCA_017998915.1 Candidatus Ozemibacteraceae bacterium | reverse complement strand
TGGAAAGCGAAGACATTCTGAGAACTGTTCCGCCGGCCACGGGCAGGGAAAGCTCTCGCTCTCGATCTCCGCGACGACAGGAACGTCCCGTGATGTCATCGGCCGAATGGTGAATTCGCTCATACCATGATGTGATGATACACATCAACGGCGAGTCCTGGCCAGATAAATACCAATTCCTCGTAACCGTTCGTGCTGAGCCTGCCGAAGCACGACGAGGCACTCGCACCCTGCGACAGGCTCAGGACTGGCTTCGACAAACTCAGAGCGAACGGGGGTGTTCATCCTGCAGAAAACATCAAGGCTTGTAGGGGCTGCCCATCGCGGTGCAACGTCGGTTGGCCGATCATTTTCGAAGCAGGCATCATTCTGGTAAACTGAATTCATGACTACCTTCGTCTCTCACCGCAAGTCTTCATCGAAACCTTCGCCGGGAGGCTTCTGCCGGCTTTTTCCGAGTGGACTTCCCATCCTTGCGATCCTTCTTGCTGCGCATCCGGCGCCGATCGGGGCCGAGACGCGGCAAGCGGCGTCATACGTCGATCTGCAGTCCGAATACCGGATATCCCCTTTCCAGTCGCTGTGGGTGGGCCGGCGTATCTGGCAGAACGAGTGCCAGGGCACGGTTGAAGGGCTCACCCACTGGAACAAGGGGGAGGATTTTCCCTCCCTGGGCATCGGCCATTTCCTCTGGTATCCGAAAGGCCGCCGGGATCGCTTCGAAGAGACGTTTCCGGGGCTGATCGAGTTCTGCCGAGAGCGGGGCGCCACCGTTCCCGCCTGGCTGGACGAAAGCCCCGCCTGTCCGTGGCCCACGCGTGAGGTGTTCATGGCCGAGCGCAGGTCGCCGCGCATGAAGGAGTTGCGAACCTTTCTGGCGACGACCATCACCCTGCAGGCCGAGTTCATCGCGCGCAGGCTGGCGAACGCCCTTCCGCAGATGATTCGGGACCTTGCCGACGACGAGAGGCAAGCCGTGGAGGCGCGGTTCGACGCCCTGTTCCGCACGCCGCAGGGGCTGTATGCCCTGATGGACTACGTCAACTGCAAGGGCGAAGGCATCAAACCCTCCGAACGCTACGCCGGCGAGGGCTGGGGCTTGTTGCAAGTGCTCGTGGCCATGCATGGGTTCCCCGAGGGAAACGACGCCGTCCGCGAGTTTGCCGCGTCAGCCTGCCGCGTTCTCGAGCGGCGCGTCTCGCTCGCTCCGCCCGAACGGCGTGATCTGGAACGGACGTTCCTGAAAGGCTGGCGCAAGCGTGTCATGGGATACATCGCGGCCGGGGCGAAATGACCGTATAACGACGCCGTGACAGCCCGCTATCCGTGGGCGGTCCGGAAGAATAAATATTCTACGAGGTATAACGATATGTATAAAATAATGGCTGAGGCGTCGTTTTCCGCCGCGCATCAGCTTCCGAAACATCCTGGGAAGTGCAAGAACTTTCATGGTCACAACTGGCGCGTGCAGGCCGTCGTCGGGGCCGAGACGCTCGACGAACAGGGAATGGTCTTAGACTTCTCGGTGCTGAAAAAGGTGCTGGGTGAGCTGTGCGACCGGTTCGACCACCTCATGGTCAACGAGATCGCGCCCTTCGACCGGATCCCGCCGACGGCCGAGAATTTCGCGAAGCTGTTTTTCGACGAACTCGTCGTCCGGGTCGGCTCCAACCGCGTATACGTGCTCGCAGTCCGCGTCTGGGAAACCGAGCGCAACGTCGCGGAGTATTCGATATGACGGGGAAACCGCTTGCCGTGGTCGTCGCCTCGGGCGGGATGGACTCGTGCGTCTCGGCCGCCATCGCCCGTCAGGGCTACGATCTCGCCATGTTCCACCTGAACTATGGCCAGCTCACCGAAACCCGTGAACTACAGGCATTCCGCGAACAGGCGATATTCTATAATGCAAAGCATATATTGGAAGTCGACGCCGGGCATTTCCGCCAGATCGGCGGCAGTGCGCTCACCGACAAAACCCTCGCCGTCCCCGATGCGAAGAACCTCGGGAAGGGCGTTCCGGTCACGTACGTCCCGTTCCGCAACGCCAACATTCTCGCGATGGCCGTTTCCTGGGCCGAAGTCATCGGCGCCGTGCGGGTGTTCATCGGTGCCGTCGAGGAAGACTCGTCGGGATACCCCGACTGCCGCGAGAGTTTCATCGATGCGTTCAACACGGCCATTCGCGAAGGGACACGGCCGGGGTCGGGCATCAGCATCGAAGCGCCCCTCCTGCACCTCAACAAGGGCCAGATCGTCAGGCGCGGCCTCGAGCTTGGCGCACCTCTGCACCTTTCCTGGAGCTGCTATCAGGGAGAAGAAACCGCCTGCGGCACCTGCGAATCCTGCGTCCTCCGCCTTCGCGGCTTTGCCGCCGCCGGCGCGACCGATCCCATACCATACAGGAACAATGGGAGCATCTGATATACTGAAAACAGGGGCTTCTCGAATTCTGAAGGATGATGATCACCCGTTTCCCCCGGGCTTGTCGAAGGGCGCGAACCTTCTCCTGCTTCGACAGGCTCAGCACGAACGGGAACGCGAAACGTGCTTTCTCCATGCAGGATTCAACAGGACTCTTTTGACGGGTTGCCCAAAGACAACTTGATCAGGGCAGGGAGATGAACATTCCTCAACATCGAATGCATAGTCTCGGGAAAGTGCTTCTTGCACGGCTGGAATCCGAGTCGGAAACCACGGTTCTGATGCGTATGCTGATGGCATGCGGTGCGATCGCCTGCCTCGTGATATGGCTGATGCTGACGGCGGGAATGACGTTTCTCCTGGTCCGGAATCCCTTCCGGATGGGGAGCAACGAGTTTTTCATCACCTGGGCCGGAATGACATGCGCCCTGTGGGCTTCCAGTTACTGGTTCCGATCCCGCAACAAATCCCCTCTCGTTGGAAATGAACGCCCGGGAGGGGCCGTGGTCGATGTTTTGACGGATACGGTTCTCTTCTTTCCCGATATCGCGTTTCAACTCGGGCGCAAAGCGCTTTTCGGTGAAGAAAGCGCAGGAAGGCGGCCAGTTCTGGCTGCTTCGATGTTCGCGCTCGTATCGTCGAATCAGGAAATCGAGGAACAGAGACTTTTTTCACGCACGCTGGAAATGAACGACGGGACGAATGAGGGGGAGGTCCGTGAGCTCGTTCGGGACCTGTGCCGGAAAAATCTGCTCGAACGACGCTCCCAGCTCGATCAACGAGGGAGCCAGGTTTTCGAGCTGATCATGTTGGGCGAGGAGGGAAAACGTATCGCAAAACGATTCGAACTGGTTTCCGGTCCGAGCGGGCACGGCTGATCACGATATCGTTCCAGGTGCTTCTTCTCCCGTGATATTTCGGGGGACATGCAATTCGAGAGGAGAAATCGGTTCTATGTTTTTTGCCATTCTTGCGGTGTTCTGGGTGCTGTCTGCGGCTACGCTCTACGGAATCGTGCGGGCCATGAATCCCAATCCCGAATCCAATCCCGAGTTTACGGACTGCCTCGCCTACTGTTTCATCGGCTCGATTGCGGGGCGTCTTCCATTTGGACTGTTTCTCTGGCTCGGGTTTTGGGGATGGGTGTTTTCGCAGAAATTCTATCTGAATACCGTTGCCATGATCATTTCACTGGTCGCCATGTGGGTGGTCAATATGGGCGCGGCGACAATGCTCATCCAGATGCTTACCCGATAACGACAGCGGTCGCGACATCCGGCCCGTTGGTCCGTTGTCGTAGCCGCAGAGCCGATTCGGTCGGGTGACACAGGGTGAGGATAAAAAATACATCCCCAGAAAATATTCCTGGGGATGTATAACACATGCTGTAGACTGTAATCAGTTGAACCTGAAGATTTCTCCGTCGATGACCAATACCTCGAGCTTCGAGCGGATATCGAGCGGGTGGCCGCTGAACAGCCCGACATCGGCGTCGTAGCCCTTGCGGATGTGGCCGACGCGGTTGGCGATGCCGAGCATCTTGGCCGGTGTCTCGGTGATGCATTGCAGGGCGCGCTTCTCGTCGAGGCCATACTGGACGGCCATGGCGGCGGCGATGCGGAGCGTCTCGACCGGCAGGCCCGGGTAGTCGCAGGTGAGGGCGACTTCGACGCCCGCGTCGAGAAGCTGGACAACGCTCGAGAAGATGCGGTCGCGAAGTTCGGTCGAACGCTCGGCGACCAGAAGCGGCCCCAGCACGACGGGGATCTTCTTCTCGGCGAGAATGTCGGCGACCTTGTATGCCTCGATTCCGTGCTCGATGACGAGCTTGAGCTTGAATTCATCGGCGAGCCGGATCGCCGCCATGATGTCCTCGAGCCGCTGGGCATGGGCACGCAGGGGCACCGCGCCGTCGAGAACCGGGCCGAGCGCTTCCATCTGGATGATGCGGTCGCGCAGGCCTTTCTTCGACTGCTTCACCTCGTGGTAATCCTGAGCCTTCATGAACGTCTCGCGGAGCAGCGCGGCGATGCCCATGCGGGTGCTGGGGAACGCCTTGCGGCCAAGCAGCGTCTGCTTGGGTTCTTCCCCGAAGCAGACTTTGATGCCTGCCTGCTCGACGATGAGCCCGACGTCGGCGGAATTGCCGTAGGTCTTCAGTATCGAACACTGGCCCGCGATCAGGTTCGTGTGGCCGGGGCAGACCAGGCACACGGAGATGCCGGACCGCCTCGCATCGCACAGGGAGTCTGATCGCATCTTGATTGCGTCGAGGGGGCGCAGGTGCGGGGTAATCGGGTCGGCTGCCTCGCTGAGGTCGGAGCCCGATAGACCGTAGCCGTGATCGGTGAGACCCAGGTGGGTGTGCGCGTCGATCAGGCCCGGGATCAGGTATTTCCCCTGACCGTCGATGACCGTCTCGACGTTTTTCAGAACTTTCGAGCCGACCGCAGCAATCTTGCCCTTCTCGATCAGAACTTTCTGAGCGGGAAAGAATGCACCGCTGAGGTAAACCCGAACATTATCGAATAGGATGGACGACATGACCTCTCCCTTCCCGCGTGACGCGGTCCGAAGGGCTCAGAGCACCCGAGCGCCGTCGATGAACACCGACTCCGCCTTGGACCGGGAGTCGAGAGGGTGTCCGCTCCAGACGACGACATCGCCGTCAAAACCGGTTTCGATCTTGCCGAGGCGCTTGTCGAGTCCGAGGATGGCCGCCGGATACTCGGTGATCGCCTTGATCGCGCGCTCTTCCTCGAGGCCGTGGCGCACGCACAGCGCGGCGGCGAGGCTGAGGCCCTCGATCGGGATGACCGGGTGGTCGGTCGTGATGGCGACCATGCAGCCCTCGTCGAGCAGCACGCGCACCGTATCGAACGTGCGGTGCCGAAGTTCGGGCTTCACGCGGCAGGAGAAGGTCGGGCCGACGACGGCCTTGGCCTTCCAGCGGCCGAGTTCCTTGGCGATGAGATGGCCTTCGGTGCAGTGGTCGATGACGAGGTCGAGGTTGAACTCCTGAGCGATGCGGTACGCCGTGATGATGTCGTCGGCGGTGTGCGCATGGGCGCGTGCCTGGATCTTGCCTTCGAGCAGGGGCATCAGGGCCTCGAGCTTGATGTCGCGGTCCTTGAAGTCTTTCGATTTCTTCTTCTTGGAATAATCCTGCGCCTTCATCAGCCACTCGCGGATGACGGCGGCGGTGCCCATGCGGGTGCACGGGAACTGCTTCTGCTCGGCGTAGGTGCGCTTCGGGTTCTCGCCGAAGGCCAGCTTCATGCCGCAACTCTCGCGGATGGCCGCTTCCTCGGCGATCTTGCCGCGGGCCTTGATGATGCAGGCCTGGCCGCCGATCGGGTTGGCCGAGCCGGGGGTGACGAGCATCGTGGTGACGCCGCCGGCGCGGGCGTCGGAGAGGGCCTGGTCGCGCATCTTCAGCGCGTCGAACGCGCGCACCTGCGGAGTGACGAGGCCGAACGACTCGTTCAGGTCGGCGTCGACCCAGCCGATGCCCTCTTCTTCGAGGGTGATATGGGTGTGGGCGTCGATAAAGCCGGGCATGATGAACTTGCCGTCGCAGTTGATCGGCTTGTCGGAATCCTTTTCCTTGCCGCCGACCTTCGGCTTCTTCGCCTTCACGCTGGCCAGCGTGACTTCGGTGATCTTGCCGTGGTCGAGCACGAGCCGGCCGAGCTGCTGGAACTTGCCCTGATAAAAAATGGTGCCTTTTTCAAGGATGACGCGCATTGCAAGTTTCCCCTTTCCTTCCACTGATGCCGGGGAATTTCGGGTGTGTACCGTCCCCGGGTATGCACCCCCACACCGGGGAACCGCGCTTCCCGGGCATTCTTGCCCCGTGCATGCGCTGTGACCCTTGCAGGGCTTTATCGAGGCGATATTTTACCTTCGAAACGCCGGAAATTCAACCTCTTTTTCCCGCCGCTTCCCATGCCTGTTTCCCGGGGCACTGCGCAAGATATCGCCTTCAGATGCCGCACCGCAAGCCTTGACACCTTCGGAAAACGGTTCCTATAATGAGGGAAAGTTTGCGGAAAGGGGCGGCTATGTTCCGCTGTCTTGTTCGAGGGCTACTGATCGCCGGCATCGCGTTCATCTTCACCGGATGCCGGGAATCGGCGACCCCTGTGCCCGCCCCTGCGAACATTCCATCGTCTTCCGCCATCCCGGCCGTGACGCCTGCATCGGCTCCGGTTTCACAGCCGCCGAACGCGTCGGCCGCCGTCGAACGGACGCTCGAGGATGCTCACATGGCATATCTCGCTGCCTACGACCGATACGTGAAGATGCTCAGGGAAAGCGGCCCCCAGACGATGGAAACGCTCGGCGCGCTTGCCGAATACCAGCGGAAATATCAGACATACCAGCTGATGATCGGCAACGCAAAGCCGTCGCGCTGATCGACCCGGGAGGGGCTTTCTGACTCCAGGCCCTGCTTACAGGTTCAGCAGGATGGCTCCCGCCGTGATGAGAATGGTTCCGGCAATTTTCCCCGCCGTGAGTTTCTCATGCAGCAACAAGGCCGTGAAGAAGAGAGAAACGACCGGATACGTCGCGATCATCACCGCCACTTTTCCCGCATCGGGAACTTCCCGGAACGCTTTCAGCATGGCGAGGACTCCCAGACAGCCGGCGAGAATACCCGAGGTGCCGAGAAACAGGATCGTTTTCGGTGCAACCTGGGTCACGAGCCCCCATTTGCCGGTGAAGGTAAGAATCAGGACGGACACCACCGCGATGCAGAGAGTTCTGATGAAGACACCGACGGCCGGGTCGGACTGGACGGCGGACCATTTGTCGAGCACGGGGGTGACGCCAAAGCAGAGGATCGTGAACAAGACGTATTTCATCGGACGGGGCTTCTCCTCGTTCGTTGTGAATACAGGGCTCGTCAGGCCTCTTCGGCCATGGCGGACGCCTGGGTGGTGCGATTCTTGCCGTTACGCTTGCTGTAATACATCGCCTTGTCGGCGGCTTCGACGAGGGAGTCCTTGTCATGCGCGTCGCCGGGA
>JAGOCE010000196.1 GCA_017998915.1 Candidatus Ozemibacteraceae bacterium | reverse complement strand
GGCTTGACGGGGGCCTGCACTCCGGGGGGCGAACCGAGGGGCCTCAACTGCGTGGGGGCAATCGGCCGCGCAGCTTCTTTCCCGGCGCCGGCAGGTGTCGGCTGGGAGAAGGGGCTGGAGGGTTTGAGCGGCTCGACCGGTTTGATCGGGGTGGGTTTCAGCGGCTCGATCTTGCGCGGAAGCGGCTTCAGGAGGGCCGGCCCGGTTGTAATGGGCCGACGTTGCTGGCCGGTCTGGGGGAGGCCGGCGACGAGCGGTTTTCCGCAGCAGGGGCAGAACTTGAAGACTGTCTGACACTCGGGGCAGTGAAACCCTTCGCCGCCGCCTGCGCCGTGCATGGCGGGAGCGGCTTTCGATTCCCATTTTCCGAAAACGTTTTTCGACCAGTTCTCGAGTTCGAACTTCAGCTCTTTCACGCCGCGTTGCGCCCGCAGCGTGGATTCGATGAATTTTATCTCGACGGCCGTTTCGTCGGGGGTCTTGTCGAGCCCGATGAAGGCCAGATCGCCGGTAAAGGTGACGACACCGCTCGAAACGGTGAATTTGAGCTTGCCGAGATCGACACGCCGGCCGGATAACTCGCGCCTGATGCCGGCACTGATCTCAAGATCCGTAACCTCCCGCACTGCGTCACCTCCGCGGCTGGGGCGATTTCACATTCCCCCGTGGCTTTTGAACACCCACACAGAAAAAAACAGATTCAACATGCAGAGCAGGACGTTCTTCAGAACCTGGCCTGCCACCAATGGAGCACAAAGCGACATATCGGTCTCCTCAGACTTTCGGCATAATGTGGCTGTTTATTGAGCCAGTATATCACCGACGGCATGAAACCCGCAATTTCACCGGGCTTTTCACCTGCCCAGGAAAGCCTCGGTTTGTTTGATGATGTCCTCTGTTGTCTCGCGACGCCCGAGATCGTGCATCACGCCGCCCGGTCTTTTTCGAAACCAGGTCTCCTGCCGCTTCGCATATTGGCGGGTGTGGGCGACGATCGCCTCCCGGATGGCTTCTTCGCCGGCGTGAGGATCGGCCCATTCGGCGTATCCGATGCTTTTCAGCCCGGGAGCGTCGCTTCCGAACCTGGCGATGAGGGAACGGGCCTCGTCAGCCAGCCCTGCCGCCAGCATCGCATCGACCCGGCGGGCGATCCGTTCGTGCAGCGTCTCGCGCCCGGCCGTCACGAGGATCGGGAACGGGGTTGCCCGGATGGCTCCGTGACGTTTCCGGACATCTGCCAGCGTGCGGCCGCCGGCGAGGACGAGCTCGAGAGCTCGCACCACCCGCCTGGGGTTCCGCCGGTCTATCGATGCGGCCCCGGCCGGGTCGAGTCGGTCGAGTTCGTCGAGAAGCGACTGGAGCCCAACGGTTTCGAGGCGGTCCTGGAGCTGGAGCTGCAATGCGGGGTCACCCGATTCATCCGGCAGGCCTTCGGTCAGGGCGTCGTAATAAAAGCCCGTTCCGCCAACCAGGAGAGGGGTCTTGCCGGCCGTCCAGAGCGATTCGCAGCAGGCGGTGGCCTGCCGGGCATACTCGCCTGCGCTGAATCGTTCATCGGGGCCGACCAGGTCGAACAGATGATGCGGAACCACCGCGCGCTCCCCTGGACCCGGCTTCGCCGTCCCGATCTCCATCTCCCGGTAAATCTGCCGGGAGTCGCAGTTGACGATCTCGAATCCGAATCTGCGTGCCAGATCGAGCGCCAGGGCCGATTTTCCGCAGGCGGTCGGGCCGAGGACCGCGATGAGAGGCCGGGGAGGCATCCCTTTCAGACGCGGAGGAAACCGTGCTCGATCTGCCGCGTTGCGAGGCGGACGACGATCGGCCTGCCGTGCGGGCAGGTGAACGGGTTCGGAGTTTTCAGCAATTGTTCGAGAAGCGAGCGCATTTCGGGCTCCTTCAGCGGATCGCCGGCCTTGACCGCGGCTTTGCAGGCCATCATCTTCAGCAGGTCGAGCTTCACCTCGTCGAGCGAGCGCGTTTCCCAGCCGCCGAGCACCTGGGAAAGGAGGTCCTGGATGACCTCGTTGTCGGCCGACTTGCCGCCGAGGATGGGCACCGAGATCGCGTAGAACTGGCCGTCTTCCTCCTGTTGAATGCTGAACCCGAGTTCTCTGAGCTGCTCGCCGCGTTCCTTCATGATCATGCGCTCGGATGGGAGCAGCTTGAGCGGAATAGGAAACAAGAGGGGCTGCGCAGCGATCTTCTGGTCGCGATATGCCTGGACGTATGTGTCGAACAGGATGCGCTCGTGGGCCGCGTGCTGGTCGACGATGAACAGGCCGTCGCGGTCTTCGCCGAGGAGATACGACTGGAGCAGTTGTGCCAGAATTCTCGGCTCCTGGAGTTGTTTGACGGGCTCGAGGGCTGTCATGGCCGACGAGCTCGGGCCGAGACGTTCCACCGCTTCCTTCAGTTCATACACCCGGCCAGCCGTCGCGGGCTGAGGAATGGTCGAGGCAGCTGCGTTGCCTTCTGAAGTGGGTGTTTCACCGAACAGCGACGGATGCGCCGGTCCCGACGCTGAAAACGAGGGTGCGGCTTCGTCCCGGTCTGACTCAGGGGCGGTGGGCTGGTCGTCGGTGCGGGTCTCGGCCGAAATGTCGAATTCTGCGGTGGCCGTTCCGTCGGGTGCGACCATCGAAAGGCCGGAAAGGGTCGTCTGAAGGGCTTCCCAGACGAGGCCGAAGATCCAGCGTTCGTCGCGGAACCGCACCTCGATCTTCTGGGGATGCACGTTGACGTCGACGACTTCCGGGGGGAGGCGCAGGTCGAAAATCAGCACCGGCCAGCGTCCGCGAGGGAAGAACGCCGACAGGGCTTTCGCGACGGCCTGCGAAAGCAGTTTCGAGCGAACGTAGCGACGGTTGACGAGCAGCGTCATGTACCGGTTCGACGGCCGTGCATCGGTGGGGCGGGAGATGAAGCCGCGGAGGGAGCACCCTGTCCCGGCCAGGGAAAGGGGTTCCTTGATCGGAATCAGCGAGCCGGTCACCTCGGGGCCGTAGACGGCGAGAACGGCGTCCATGAGGTTGCCGGAGCCCGGCGATGAGGCCAGCGGGGCGTTGTTGCGGGTGAACCGGAAGGCGACCTCGGGATATCCGAGCATGTAATGGCAGACAATGTCGGATATCTGCGCCATTTCGCTCTGGACCGACTTGAGGAACTTGCGGCGGGCGGGCACGTTGAAGAACAGGTTGCGCACTTGGATGCGGGTGCCGCGCGGAAAGTGGTCGGGTTCGACGCTGCCGAGCCGGCCGCCGTCGACTTGGAGGCGGGTGCCGGCTTCGCTGCCGGCGAGGCGTGTGACGAGCGCGACGCGTGACACGGCGGCGATCGTGGCGAGGGCTTCGCCCCGGAACCCGAGCGACTCGAGATGGTCGAGGTCGGTCTCGCTCCGGATCTTGCTGGTGGCGTGGGGCGTGAAGGCGAGCACGGCGTCCTGCCGGCACATACCGTTGCCGTCGTCGGTGATCTCGATCAGCTTCTGGCCACCTTCCTTGATCTCGATCTCGATGCGGCGCGCCTGGGCATCGATCGCGTTCTCGATCAGTTCCTTCACGACCGAGGCGGGCCGCTCGACAACTTCACCGGCGGCGATGCGGCCGACGACCTCTTCGGGCAGGACCCGGATGACGCCGGACGCGTTCTGGTTCTTCTCTGCGGCTGTGTCTGACATCATAGGGGGAAGGGGGCTCCCATCGGCCAGTCGGCGCGGGCATTGACCAGCAAGGGATCGATGTCGACCGTCGCGGCCGAGAAAAATCCCTGGGCGGCGGTCATGGCGGCGTTGTCGGTGCACAGCGCGGGTGGCGGCACGAGAAACTCGATACCGTCGCGTTCACACATGGCGGCCATCGCCTCGCGGAGCGGTTTGTTCGCGGCGACGCCGCCGGCCATCACGAGCCGTTTCGCGTTCGTTTCGGAAAGCGCCGCCGTGGCTTTGCTGACGAGGGTATCGGCGACCGCCGCCTGCAGGCTCGCGCAGACGTCGGGAATCGAGAGGCTGTCGCCCTCCTGCTCGTGAAGATGCAGAACGGCCGTTTTCAGGCCGCTGAAGCTGAATCCGTGGCCTTTGCCCAGCATCGGTCGGGGAAGCTTGTACCGTTTCGGATCGCCGGTCAGGCCCGATTTCTGAATGGCGGGGCCGCCAGGATAGCCCAGGCCGAGAAGCCGCGCGGCCTTGTCGAACAACTCGCCGGGCGCATCGTCGGCCGTGCGGCCGAGCGTCGTGAACGAGCGTGGTCCCTCGGCCAGTACGAGGTTGGCATGGCCGCCGGACACGATCAGGCCGACGTACGGGAACCTGGGGTGCTTGTGGGTGGCAAGAAACGCCGCGGCGAGATGCGCCTCGAGATGGTTGACCGGGATTAGCGGCAGACGAAACCGCCATGCGAGGGCTTTCGCCGTGGAAAGACCCACCAGGAGCGGACCCAACAGACCTGGACCGGCGGTGACGGCGATCTGGTCGATCGCGTCGAACTCGATGCCGGCGACGCCGAGCGCCTGCTGCAGCAGGGGAAGCATGGCTTCGAGATGCTTGCGCGATGCCACTTCCGGAACGACGCCGCCGAACCGCTGGTGAACCTCGACCTGGGAGGAGACCAGACTCGACATGACGCGGATGCCGTCTTCGACGAGCGCGACGGAGGTGTCGTCGCAGGAACTTTCTATACCAAGTGTTATCATATTGCGCGGCTCCGGCGCTTTTCGAGGTTGATCTCCGCCTGCGACGGGACGACATACATCGGAAGTGCCTTCAACAGCGCTTCGTAGTTGGTCGGCGCGGCCGTCTGCATGAGGTCGTGAAGAATCGCGGGATTCGGGTCGACGCGTGCGACATCCCGGTTCTCGTGCCTGATCCCGTAGGTTGGCCTCCCGTCCGCAGCCGGGCCGGGAAGATCGAGGCGCGGCGAGAGGCTGACGAACGGCATCTCGAGCGGAAGCTCCAGGTCGACGACGAACGCCTGGTTGAGAAGGGCGGGTAACGTGAGCCTGACGGGCCCGGTCTCGCCGCCCGAGGCGAGGGTGTGCGCAGACCAGGTGAACAGGTCGACGGGCGTCAGGGGCGAGGCGGTGGCAAGCGCGAGCGTCCGCAGGAAGGCGGCTGCGACCCGGAGCCCGGTGAGGCTTCCGGGGCCGGTCCCGAGACCAAACCTGGAGATGTCGCTGATCCGGAGGCCCGCCCGGTCGAGCATCTTCTCGCACAGGCGTGTCAGGCGGGAGGCGAGGTCGCGCTCGGTGTTCCACTGGAAGGGAAAGAACTCCCGGGCCGTCCCGACCTGGCCGACGACCTCGGTCGACGAAGCATCGAGGAAGATATAGTTCATGCCTGCCTGCTCCCTTCGTGCCGGTTCCAGCGAATGAGCCTGCTGTCGAACCCGTCGCCTGGCTCGAGGCAGACCTCGAGATGCGGCAGGTCGTAGAGGGCCGGAACGCGCTCAGGCCATTCTATCACGCACGGATGGCCCGCATCGAGGATCTCGAACAGCCCCAGGTCGATCACTTCCTCGAAACAGCCGATGCGGTAAAGATCGAGATGATGGAGGATTCTCGCGCCTTGCCGGTAAACGTTCATTATAGTATATGTTGGACTATAAATATCTTCCGTGAAGCCGAGACCGGCTGCGTATCCTTTGGCCCAAAGCGTCTTTCCGGCGCCGAGACCGCCGCTCAGCAGGATCAGCCCGTGAGCGAAGGCGGCCGCCGTTCCGGCGGCGTGCTTCAGGGTGTCCTCCGGCGAGTTGCTCAGGAAGGGGGACGTGGGGAGGCGGTGCGGCAAGGGGGCTCTTCCTTTCCTTCGAGGAATCAGTCTCGCAGTTCCGTTGCGAGAACGATGTCGCGGTTGATGGCGCGAAGGCAGGTGTCAAACTTCTCGTGAAGGCTGCGGTCGTCGGTCGCCTCACGGACCTGGCGGATGACGTCGATGGCCTGCCGGAACGCCCGGATCAGGTCGCCTTCCGGGACATCGGTCATCTGGGCGATTTCCGTGAAATCGACGCCCTTGCTCCAGGCAAACATGACATCCGCGATAGCTGTCTCGAGGGGCTTGACGAACGGATACCGGCGGGACAGCGCCGCAACGAAACTCTTTGCCTCGCGCAGTCTCGGAAACAGCTTGGGGTGCTGTTTCCCGCCGTCCATACCGGCGCGCTTCCGGTGTTCGTAAGTGAGTGCGAGGGCGAGAGCGTTGATCTCGTTGGGGTCCCACTCGTGGAAGACGCCCTTGAAATACAGCTCGGTGACGGTGATTTCCTCGGTATGGATCTTCGCGGCGAACTCGCCGCGGGGGAGGAGCCCCTTGTCATCGATGTAGCCGAGGTCCTTCAGGATGGCGACCTTTTTCTCGTAGATGGGAAGCTGTAATTGTTCCTGCTTCTCGAACTGCTCGCGCCAGTGGTCGAGTTTCTTGTGGATCCTGGCGGCCTGCAGATAGGCGCCGGAACAGCGGTTCCGGCTCTGGCACCGGCCGCAGATATACTGCATCTCCTCGGCTTCGAGCTCGGCGATCTTGCCGTCGAAATCCTTCCTGATCCGCTCCTCCAGTGGCCGGTTGCGCCTGCCGCGAAGGCCGCCGCTGATGTTGTTCATCTGCTGGTTGATCGTGTTGTGGATGTCGCGCATTTTGCTGTGAAACTTCATGTAGGCCTCGAGATCGTTCGTCTTCTCGTGGCAGCGCGGCAGCACGCGGTCGAGCTCGGCCCGGAACGACGCGACGCGTTCGGCGAGCTTTGGCAGATGGCGGTTTGCTTGGAACTGGGCGAAGTTCCGCTTGAGAATGGTCTTCACTTCCTCGTCCTCGTGGCCGGCATACAGGTTGAGGACGCTGTTGAACGACAGGTCGAACTGGCTCGTCAGCGGCTCGATGTCGCCGTAGACGAGCCGCTCGGTCTCGTCGATATCGAGGTCGCGCGGCAGATAGGGCACGACGACCCAGCCCATCGGGTCGATGCCGCGTCGGCCTGCGCGGCCGGAGATCTGACAGAACTCGAGGGCCTTCATCGAACGGAAACTGCGGCCGTCGAACTTCTTGAGGGCGTCGAACGCGACGGTGCGGGCCGGCATGTTCACGCCGACCGCGAACGTCTCGGTCACGAACAGCGCGCGCACGGTGCGTTCGGCGAACAGCACTTCCACCAGTTCCTTCAGTTGCGGAAGCAGGCCGGCGTGGTGGACGCCGACACCCCGGATCAGCTGCTCACGGAGCTCGTTCGCGCTCTCGAGCGACCAGAGCGAGTATTTCTCGATGGCCGCGTCGACCATGTCCGCGATCCGTTCCTTCTCGGCCTTGCTCGTGAAGTCGAACTGGCGGGCGGTCTCCCGCGCCATCTTGTTGGCCAGGGCGCGTGAGAAGACGAAATACAGGACGGGAAGGCGGTCCTGGGACTGGAGGGACCGGATGATGTCGAAGTGCCGATACTCGGTCTTCTCTTCGCCGCGCTTCCGGCGCTGTGGTTCATCTGCCTCCCCGTGCTTCCGGACCCGCTTGTTC
>JAGOCE010000195.1 GCA_017998915.1 Candidatus Ozemibacteraceae bacterium | reverse complement strand
ATGGTGCGCTTCTGGTTGAGCCCAAGCATGAATGCCATGTCGCCGAACTGGAGTTCGAGATCGACGACGAGGACCTTCTCGCCGGCGACCTTCGTGAGGCCCGAAGCCAGGTTCGCAGCCAGCACGCTCTTGCCGGCGCCGCTTTTCGGGCTGAACAGCGAGATGATCTTCGCATGCTTCTCTTCGACCGGCTTGTCGCCTGCGGTGCTGCGCAGCCGCCGTGACAGCGCCGTCATGATGCGCAGGGAGATGAACGAGTTCAGCCGCAGCAGCATGTCGAAGTCGGTCTTCGAGATGACGAGCAGCGTGCAGATGTCGCTGGTGCGGATGGTGGCGGAGCGGGGAGCGCCTTCGATCAGGGCCATTTCCCCGAAGAAATTGTTCTTGTCGCCGGCTTTGATCGTGTTAACGACCTTGTCTTCGCCATTTTCCTTCTTCAGGATCTCGACGACGCCCTCCTTGATCAGGTAGAACGCGTCCCCGATGTCGCCTTCCTTGAAAAGCACCGTTCCCTTCGGAAACGAGCGTTCCTTCACGACCTCGGAAATCTTCTTGAGATCCGATTCTTCCAGTCCTTCGAATAGAGCTATCGATTTCAGCAGACTGATATGACTCACTTCCTCTCGTGGAAATTATCGCTGCCCGGAGCTTCAGCCGGCGAGCGAAGGTTTCTTCATGATGTCTTCGGCGTTTCTGTAACCGGCTTCGAGGCCGAGTCCCCTGCCGGTTTCTCCTGTGTCTGTGCGGCTGCGCCGGGGGTATCGCCGATGCCCATAAGGCGATTGTAGATCTTCTCGGCGGTTTCGACGTTGAGCAGTTTCTCCCAGACAGTGTCCTTGCCCTTGAGGGAAATGAGCTTCACCTCGTTGGGATTCACCGCGATGAAAGCCATTGGCTCGATGGTCGCGCCGCCGCCCGAGCCGCCGCCGAACGCGTTCGACTCTTTCTTGCCCTCGCCGCCGCCCGCGCCGAACCCGAAGGAGACCTTGGTGACGGGAATGACCGTCCAGTTCTGCACCGTGATCGGCTCGCCGACGACCGTCTTCGAGTTGATCGCGACCTGCAGCTCCGACAGCACCGTCTTGATGAGTGAATCGATACTCATGGATCTACCTCCGAGGATGAGTGAGCATATCTTAACAGAGTTGCCCCGTTTTGTGAAACAAGATCGTGAATTCCGTCAATTCCTGATTTCATCTGCGGGTCGGTTCCCACGCATCACGCTTTGGTCTTTGAGCGGGTTTTGTACCAGTGCCAGAGGTCGCGCAGGGCTTTCCAAAAGTCGAGGGTCGTCAGCAGGACGAGCCAGGCCCAGAGAATGCGCCAGGGCCGGATGAGGAGGCCACTGTCGATGAAAACGTGGAGGGTTGGCCCGGTGAAAACGGGGATCGGTTCGAAGCGGACGGAGAACGGAACCAGAAGACCAGCGAAGGGGGCTGCGAGGCCCTGCGTCATTCCCGTTAGATGGGCTTCGGTGAGGCCGTAGCGGACGCGACAGACGGAGGGGCGCAAATGAACGCCGTTCCAGTGATCGGCCGCCAGACGCTTGAGAAGCGGGGAAACGCGCCGCCAGCCTCTTATGCCAAGCTTCAGCCAGGTTTTCGCCGTTCGCCAGCCGTCCGACGCACGGCGCCGCAGACGCCGCAGATCGGCGCGGACTTTGTCGCCGAAGGGCGCCTCGCGTGAGGGTGCTTCTTCTTCCTGCGACATGCGGGGAGGCGGCGGCTCGAGAGGAAGGGGGGCGGACTCTTCCTCGCCGACGGCGGACGCCGGAGCAGGTGCCGCCTTTGCCGGCGATTCCCGGTGAGGCCGGGAGACTTCCGGTGTCGCTGGTTTCTCCGTGGCTTCCGGAAAAATGGGGAGGACCGGCTCGGAGGGTTTCTCTTCGACGTTCTGCGGCATATCGCCCTTCGGTGTCGCGGTGCTGGCTTCTGATTTCGTGGTTGGGGGCTGAGGAGGAGTCTCAGGGCGGACAGAAGTGGCAGATGGAACTTTGGCTTTTTCGGCGGGAGCGGGTGCGGCGGTCGAGGGGGCCGGGGAGGGCGGCGGAGAGGGAGGAGGCGAGGGCGGCTTGCGCTCGGGGCGGGGCGGCCTGCCGCCGGCGATACGCCAGGACCAGCGCCAGAAACCGAGGCGGACTTCCCGGACGCGCCTGTCGAGGCCGGCGTCGAGCCAGAGAAGGCCGAACAGGTGGGTGAATCTGACGTGGCCCCGCTGGCCGGCGGGCGTTCCCCGCAAGCGGACCATGAAGGTGAGTGGATGCAGGAGGAAAAAAGCCGAAACCACCAGGGTCGCCGCAAGCACAATCTTGAAAAACAGCCACCCGATGCCGAACGCGGTTCCGGCAACAGAAATAAACTTTCCGATGTATACCAAATAGCATATAATAGCGGCGCATAGCGCCGCGACCGGAAGGGCAATGTCTCTGCCCGTCATCACGGAACCACCATCGCGAGATCCGCGTGGCCGGCTTCGACCACCGCCCGCGTCACGGCAGGCAGCACCTCGCCGTCGAGCTGGACGCCGACCGGCTCGGGACATTCGATCTCGATCCGGCGGCCCGTCGCCAGGCAGGCGGCATCGGGCGGGGGGCCTCGGCCCGTTTTGGCGCCCCAGAGCCCTTTCAGCAGAGGCCTCAGCGAGAGTCGCTCGAACAGGACGAGGTCGATAACGCCGTCATCGGGGCGGGCCGCCGGCGCGAAGAACAGGTTGCCGCCATACCGACGGAGATTCGCGCAGAGGAGATAGGCTCCGGTGCGCCACTCCGCGCCGTCGACCCGCACGCGGAGGGTCGGGGGCTTGTAGAAGGGATAACGCAGGGCCGTTTCGAGGTGAAACGCATACTGGCCGAGCAGACGCTTCGACCGGGCCGGAACGTGGCCGGCGACGTGGGCGTCGAATCCGAATCCGGCCGACATGAGGAACCGTCTTTCGTTCATCCGCCCAGTGTCGAGCCGCTGGATCGTTCCGGTCAGGAGAAGCTTGGCCGCTTCCCGCAGGTTGAGCGGGATGCCGAGCTCCTTTGCGACGACGTTTGCCGTGCCTGCCGGCAGAAGGCCGATCACCCCTTCGGCGGGAAACTCGGCAATCGCTTCGAAAAGCGTTCCATCGCCGCCGCAGACGGCCACGAGCGTGTCAGGATCGCTCCCGTGACGGCGCGCGAGTTCTGTTGCGTGGCCTGGGCGTTCGGTCCAGACAAGCTCGGTCGGGACGTGCGCCGAAAGAAGGTCGACGGCCGCCCGCAGTCCGGCCTGATCCCGTCCCCGGGCTCCGGGATTGGCTATCAGGACGACGTTGCGGAGGCTCATGCAATCTCGACGGCGTGCGGATCGTCCAAATCGCCCGCGATGACGCAGGGTCGCGCGACGGCATCGTGGTTGAAGACGACGATCGTTTTCGTGTTCAGGACCTGGTCGATGAACCGCTGGCGGGCCCGGAGGCTGTCCATCGGCCGGACATCGAATGCCGACTGCCAGGTTGCGCCGAGATGGCAGGAGGTCGGGCAGAGGTCCGCGGGCCACGCGAACTGCTGTTCGCCGCTCCGAAGGAAAACCATCTGGTGATGCGCGGTGTGCCCGCTCGTGACTTTCAGCAGCACGCCCGGAAGAATCTCGATGTCGCCGCTGACCAGTTCGAGGCGGCCTGTCTCCTGCAGCGGGATCACGGCATGAGGCAGGTAAGACACGCGCGTGCGTTCGTTCGGCCGGCAGGCATCGTTCCATTCGCCGGCCTGGACGATGTGGCGGGCCTGCGGAAAAACGGGCACGCAGGTGCGACGATCGTCGGTGAACCGGGTCGCGCCACCGACGTGATCGAAATGGAGGTGCGTGAGGACGAGATGCGTGACGTCGGACGTGGTGAGCCCGAACGGCGCGAGGCGCTCTTCCCAGGACGCCAGCTGGGTGACGTCACCGTATTCGCGCTGTCTGAGGGTGAGTTTGTCGCCGATGCCGGCGTCGACGAGAAGGACGAAATCCTTTCCGCGGACGAGCAGTTGGTGGAGGCCGAGGGTTACCCTGTTCTGGGCATCGGGCGTCATGCGCTTTTCCCAGAGGGCCTTCGGGATCATGCCGAACACGGCTCCGCCGTCGAGCTTCCGCGTGCCTTCCGTCAGAATCGCAATGTCGAACTCGCCCAGATGCATGCTAGCCTCCCGTCAATCGCTGCCTGATTCTTCTTCGATCCGGAATGAGACGTTGAGAGGGCCGATCGCGTATGTGTCCTCCTTGACGACGGCGATCAGATTCAGCCGGCGGCCGAGGCTGCGAATCTGGTTCACCATGTCGAAAAACGAGAGCATCGACTCGGAGGAAAGATTACCGAACCGCCCGGTGAGCGGGTTGTCGATCATTCCCGCCCGCACGACCTCGTGGTTGATCTCATCCATGAAGTCCTGGATGGTTCTCGCAATTTCGGTGCGGTCGCGCGAGCCGTCTACCTCGAGCGACGCGATCTCCTGGCCGGCCTTGAAGATGAGGCTGTTGGGCCGGACGATGAACTTGACCTTGCCCAGCGACTCGCCGACGGCGATGTTCTCGTCGGCCACCGCTCCCACGACGATATCCGCCGGGGATGTGGAGATCAGATCCGCCATCCTGTCGATCTGGGCATCGTTGTCGGCGAAAAAGGAGGAACCGTCCTTCACGATCAGGCCGCGTGAACGGGCCTTGTCCGACAGTTCGCGCACGAACGAGGCGAGGTCGGTGCGCACGTCGGAGGCGAGACGGCCGCTGGGAAAGACGCGGGCGAAGATCGGCTCGTTCTTCCGGAAGACCACGATCTCCTGCTCCTTCGAGCGCATGCGCGTCTGGAGATCTTGGATTTCATCCGAGAGCCGCTTCCGTTCGGCCCTGAGCATCTCGACGTCCTTCGTCAGCTCCTGGACGGAAAACAGGGCGATCTTGACGCTGTCGGACATGACGGCCGCGACGGTCAGGGTGAGGAGGGTGATGGACATGCCGGTGCCGACCGCAACGACGAGCGCCGTCACGCGCGGGCGAAGGCCGAGGACGCTGAGCCGCCGCTTTCCGACGAGCGTTCCCAGATAGTCGCCGATATAGGCGATGACGCCGCTCACGACGAGGAGGACGAGCGTGTAGATCACTGCTGGGGCCGTTCTTTCTCTATCTGGTCGAGCTGGAATCGCTCGCCCAGATAAAATTTGCGCGCCGTCTCGTCGTTCGCGACATACGAGGCCGTGCCCGAGACGAGGATCCGGCCGAGATTCATGATGTAGGCGCGGTCGACGATCGCGAGCGTCTCGCGCACGTTGTGGTCGGTGATCAGCAGACCCAGCCCCTTGCGCTGGAGCTGGAGCACGATCGACTGGATGTCCTGGACGGCGATCGGATCGACGCCGGCGAACGGCTCGTCGAGGAGAATGAAGCTGGGTTCGGCGGCGAGCGCGCGCGCGATCTCGACGCGACGGCGCTCGCCGCCCGAGAGGGCGTAACCAATACTGTCAACTATTTTATGAATGTGGAGTTCCTGGATCAGGTAGTCGAATCGACGCTGGCGCTCCACCTGCGGGATATCGATGTTTTCGAGGATGAGCCAGATGTTCTGGCGGACGGTCAGTTTGCGGAAGACAGAGGCTTCCTGGGGCAGATATCCGATGCCGCGGCGAGCGCGCCTATACATGGGCATCTGGGAAATATCGCGATTGTTATACTGAATGACGCCGGCGTCGGGCTTGACCAGGCCCGTCACCATGTAAAACGAGGTCGTCTTGCCGGCGCCGTTCGGACCGAGCAAACCCACGATCTCGCCCTTGCGGATATAGAACGAAACGTCGTCGACGACCTTGCGGCCGCCGTAGGATTTGCAGATGTTGCAGGCGCGGATCTCGTCACGGCCGTCGGGGGTGGGGGCTGTTTCGGAGGCGCGGCTTTCCGCCTTCGGAGCCGATGTCGCTGAATGAACGGCGGAATCCCGCGAAACATCGACCGGATCGGTGTCCGAAGTGGGGGGCGGCGTCTGGGTGTGTTTCATTGGCGGCTCACTCTGGACTCTCGTCGCCGGCATCGCCGCCGACAGGCGTGTAATTGCCCGGCGGAAGATCGGCGGGCGGAGAAAGCTGCGTGGCGTCTTCGCCGCCGGATTCGGACGGTTTCTCTTCTTCGGCGGCTTCGACAACGGCGGCCTCTTCCCCGGCCTCCTCGCCTGCGCCGGGCTCTTCGGCGGGTTCCGCGGTTCCCGAGGCTGTTCCGGCTTCGTCGCCGGCCTTTTTCTTCTTCTTGCGCCCCTTGCGCTTGTCTTTTTCGTCGTCGGGGCCGCGCTGGCCCTTCGGATACACGGTGGCATGCACCTCGCCGACGGCGATCGTGCGGTCCTCGTTCGGGTAGTAGATGATCTTGCTGGCGTAGAGTTCCGAGACCTGTTCCTCGGCGCCTGCCGATTCCTTGGAAGTCTGCCAGGCATGGGCGTGGCCGACGATGATCATGCGGTTCTCACGATCGAGGTAGATCGCCTTGTCGCCCGTGGCCTTGAGAGTTTTCGTTTTGATGACCACGTCGGTCCGGGCGATCGCCTTGTCTTCGGACGAGAACAGCTCGAGGGTATCGCAGACCAGGTCGGAGGTCGGGTCCTTCTCGTTCTCCTTCGCCTCTTCAGGCGTCTCGCCTTCGCGATAAGGGATCTCGATCACGTGCACGTTGCCTTTGGCCAGGAAGCGGTTTTCCTTGTTGAACGCCTCGACCTCGTTGCAGGTCAGAATGACGCGCGACTTCTTCTTCGTCAGGACGCCCGTTTCGTCGCGTGATTCGCGTTCGACGATGCGCTCGAGCTTCGGGTTGCCCTTCGCGAGCATCCGGTCTTCTTTGACGTAGGCTTCGAGATAATCCGAGGTCAGGGTCGAGCCGGGCTGGGTGACGACCACGTTGTCGATGGCCTTCACCAGTTCGAGCGTGCGGTCGTAGATGCCTCGGTCCGCCGTGAGCGTCGAATCGGCGCGGGTGGCCTTGATGCCGCCCTTGGCGACGTAGATGTTGTTCTCGAACGTCATCAGCCGGCTGGTGATCTCCATGTCGCCCGCCATGATCGAAGTGAGGGCGGAGGCGACGGCAGCACAGGCCGCGACGGCGATGAGCGCGAGAAAAAGCGGGTGGCGGATGCGTGAACGATTCATGGCGTGTCGGCTCCGGGGGCGGCAATCTCGGAAAGCGGGGCGGAAGCGAGCTGTTCGGGCGTTCTTTTCCGGGCGTTCGCTGCCGGCCATTGTTTTCCAGGAGTGGATCGTTCGGAATCCGGCTCGGAATCGCGGAAAAAGCAGCTCTTCAGCAGCGCATAGGCCGGAGTCACGGATTTCAGAAGCGACTGGAAGGAACCGGTATCAGGAAGAGCGTGGGGGGGGGCACTGGGGATCGCTGCAGCCGGGATGCGCGCCACGGCCGAAGCGACGGTTTTCATCGTTGCCGATGCGGTCTGGGAGGCCGTTTCCCAGATTCTGATGAGCACGTCGCGGGCCAGGGAACCTTCTTTTGTCTTGGGGTTGTAGCGAAGTTCGCGGCCCGTCACGATCATGTCGTCCTTCCAGAGGATGACCGGCATCGAGG
>JAGOCE010000194.1 GCA_017998915.1 Candidatus Ozemibacteraceae bacterium | reverse complement strand
ACGGAAACCCTTCACTGGAAAGGCGACGACGAGTTCGAAAAGCTGTTCATTCACGGCGAATACGTGTATCACAAGCGCCAGGCGATGAAGTCCTTCATCCTGTACCGTTTCCAGACCCCGTCTGATCTTTTGCGGGCCCTCAATCTCCTCGTCAAATTCAATCACGAGTATCAGCTGATGAACATTCCGCAGACCTCCCCGTCTTCCCCCAGAAAGGCGCTCTTCGTCCCAAAGCGTCTCCAGTCCACCGTGGACCGCCTGTTCGACGAGGCCCATCTGCGAAACGTCGGCTCCGAAGAGTTTCGAAAATAGGACTGCACACCTTCCCCCGGCCTGCCGATAACAGGAAGGGGGGAATATATGCTCGATTCGTCCGCACCTGTCGTCCGCGTCCGCGTGACCGTCGCCCTGCGCCATCCGGACGGGCGCCTCTGCTTCGTCCGGCATCTCAAGGAAGGCCGTCGCTACTGGCTGCTTCCCGGAGGCGGGCAAGACGCGTTCGAACCCCTCGAGGAAACGGCCCGCCGCGAGTTACGGGAAGAGCTCTGCATCACCGTTTCCAAGCTGAAGTTTCTCGGTCTTCGAGAGACGATGAACCGCGAAGCCGGCCGGCACATCCAGTTTCCCATCTTCGAGGCCGTGCATCCCGATCTTTCGACGCTCGGCACGGGTGAAGATCCGAGGGTCGAAGGCGTCGACTTTTTCACGGCCGATGAACTGGCCGGGCGGCAGATGTTCCCGAACATGGGCGAAGATATCCTGAAAATCGCCCGAGGCGAGCGTATCGAACCGTTCCGCACCCTGGAATGGGTCCCCTGACAATACCCTGGAGGCGCGTATGATCGACAAAAAATACGATCAGATCATCAACGACTGCAAGAAGCGCATCGCGGCCAATCCCCGCGACTTTTTCGCGTATTACCAGCTCGCGCGGGCGGTCGAGATGACCGGTGAGACCGACACGTCGATCGGTATCTATCGCGAGGCTCTCGCGATCAATCCGAAGGATGCCTACGCGCACAATTTTCTCGGCCTCGCGTTCAAGAACAAGGGCATGCTCAACGAGGCCATCACCGAGTTCAAGAAGGCGATCATGTTCAACACGAACTACGCCTTTCCCTACTCGAATCTCGGCATCATCTACAAACAGAAGGGCATGTACGACGAGGCGATCATCCGCTTCAAGAAGGCGATCTCGCTCAAGCCCGACTTCGCGTTCGCGCACCTGCAGCTCGGCCTGATCTACAAGCTCAAGAAGCTGTATGACGAGGCGGTCATCCGTTTCCGCAACGCCATCGACCTGAATCACGATTACGCCTACGCGCATTTCGCGCTCGGCTCGACGTATCTCGAAACCGGAAGGCCGCGCAAGGCCATCGTCGAGTTCAAGAAGGCGATCATCCTGAATCCGCAGGATTCGCACGCCCTGAGCCAGCTCGGCCGGGCGATGATCTCGATGAAGCAGTATGACGAAGCCGTCACGGTTCTTCGCACCTCGATCGAGCTGAACCCGGACAACGCGTTCACGTTCCTGAACGTCGGCCTCGCCCATTTTCACGCCGGCCGCAACGACGAGGCGATCGAGGCGTTGAAGCGGGTCCTCGATATCAGCCCCGACATGACCGAAGCACGCGTGCTGCTCGGCCAGTCGTTCTTCCGGAAATCGATGGACGACGCAGCCCTGCAGGAGTTCCGGCGCGCTCTCAAGACGGACCCGAAGTATCCACGGCTCCATTTCCACATCGGAACCGTCCTGAGGAAGAAGAACGAGACGCAGAAGGCGATCGACGAGTTCAAGCTGGAAAACAACCTGAACCCGAACGACGCCGAGCTGCATTTCAATCTCGGCCTTGCCTACAAGGACCGCGGCATGCTCGACGAGGCCGTCGGCGAGCTGAAGCGGGCACTGTATCTCGACGCGGGGCTGTCGCGCTGTCACGACATACTCGGCGAGATCTACGACGTGAAGGGCCAGAACGACCAGGCCGTCACGCACTGGCGCAAGGCGGCGGAGCTTCGCAAGAAGGGCGAGGCCCGCGACATGGCCGAAAAAGTTGCCCCTCCCGTGCGGACGCGCTCGGAGATGGACCTCATGATCGAGCGGTATCGCATCGAGGTCGTCGCGCATCCGGACAACGCAGAAGCGCATTACAAGCTCGCTTCGGCATTCAAGAACAAGGAAATGTACGACGAGGCGATCATCGAGTTCAGAAAGGTTCTCGTCCTGAACCCCTACGACTCGTTCGCCCATTATAATCTTGAGGTTATATATCGCTTAAAAGGCATCGACGACCAGAATCTCGTCCGTTGGAAGCGGTCCGTCGCGATCAACCCGGAGAACGCGGGTGCGCATTACCGGCTCGGCCTTGCCTACAAGGAGAAAGGCATGCTCGACGAGGCGATCCGCGAGTGGGAAAAGGCGGTCGCGCTCGATCCCGACTTCTCGCACGCGCATCTGCAGCTCGGGATCGCCTACAAGAGCACGGGCCATTCCGACGAGGCGCTGAAGGCCTGGAACCGCACGATCGAGATCGATCCCGAATTCCAGGAGGCGTTCATGCACTTGGGGAAAGCCTATCTGAACCAGGGCATGCTCGACGAGGCCGTCGCTGCGATCAAGAAGACGATCCGGTTGAAGCCCGACGACGTCGAGTGCCGGTTCGTTCTTGGGCTGATCTACAAGAACAACGGGATGCTCGAGCAGGCCCGCGACACGTTCGAGACCCTGCTCTCCGTGAAAGAAGACCATGTGGCCGGCCTGGTGAACCTGGGAGCCGTCTACAAGAACCTGAACCAGCTCGAAAACGCCCTCAGCTGCCTGATGATGGCCATCAGACTGGACGAACGGCAGTTCTTCGCCCATTACCTGCTCGGAACCGTCTATCGTGCGCTGGGCAGCTTCGAGCAGGCCGAGGAGTCGTTCAAAAAGTCGATCACGTTGAACCCAGACGATGCCTTCTCGCAGTACAGCCTCGGCGTGATCTACAAGAACTCGGGCCGTCTTCCGCTCGCGATCAAGGCGTTTTCCAAAGCGATCGAGCTCGACTCCGACGACGGGTATTCCTATTCCCACCTCGCGCTTTCGCTGTATGAGCAGGGGCAGCTGCACGACGCCATCAATGCGTTCCGGCGCTCCGTTGAAATCAACCCGGAAGACACGTATGCGCTGTATAACCTCGGCATGGTGCTGATGGACAATCACGACACCGACTCGGCAATCGAGGTCCTGGTGAAGGCCGTCAACCTCGCGCCGGAAGACCCGTATGCCTGCTTCAACCTCGGCCAGGCCTACGAGGAGAAGCGGCTGCTGCCCGAAGCGAAGGCGTGCTATCAGCGCGCCGGCCAGCATGCCCCGAAGAATAGCCAGATTTCGCGGTTCGTTCAGGAAGCGATGGCTCGACTGAAATAACGCCGGAGAAGACTCGATGCGCTCATTCCTACGCAACAACGCCATGGCAGCGGTTCTCTTCTGCCTCGGCGCTCTCGCGGCGCTCATCGGATGCGAGGCGGACAACAGCGTCACGCCGCGCGAAGGCGAGCTCCAGGGAACCGTGTATTCGAAGAGCGGCACGGTCCTGAGCAACGTTCTCGTGAGCTGGACGTACGATCCGACCCGTTGGGGGCGGAGCGGCGACGACGGGGTATTTCACATTTCCGGCATCGGCTTCGGCGAGCAGGAGTTCGTTGCGACGAGATCAGGCTACCGCGCCAAAACGTTCCGGGCGGCCGTCTATTCCAATGCCGTTTCCGTGATCTCGAACGTCACCATGGAGACTTCATCGTTCGATTACCAGGACATCACCGTCGCGGACTACTCCTCCACCCATGCGGTGGTCACCTGGAAGACGACCGATTACACGAACGGCCTCGTCGAGTACGGCACCAGCGACAGCTTCGGAAGCTACGTCAACGAGCCGGCCGGCCAGTATGCGACGACTCACAGCGTGACGATCTCGGGCCTCAAGCCCGATCAGCAGTATTATTTCAGGATCGTGGCATCCCGCCAGGGCCGCGAATCTGAGACGTCGGCAAGCGGCGCCTTTTCGACACTCGCGCCGCTCGACGACACGACCGTGCCGGTCCCGCCCTCGGGGACATCGATCGCGGTCGACGGCACACCGAACCAGGTTGTCATTTTCTGGGCCCCGAACGCGGAGAACGATCTGAAAGGATACCGAATCTACCGCTCCGAGCTTCCCTCGAGCGGATACGCCATGGTTTCCGACACGCTCATCGCGAAAGGCCAGGAACGGTACACGGACACGTCGGTCAGGACCGGCATGAAATACTATTACAGGGTTTCGGCCGTCGACCAGGCCGGCAACGAGAGCGGACCGTCAGAGATCGTGTCGATGCTGGTTCCCGGCGAAATCACCGGTACCGTCACCTGGACGCTCGCCAACAGCCCGTTCGTCATTCCGGGCGATATTACAGTTACCGATATAGGAACACTGAAGATCGATCCCGGCGTCGTCGTGAAGATGTCCGATTCCGACGTCCTGAGAACGAACGACACGGGAAAGGTCGAGATTCTCGTCACGGGCGGCGTCCTGATCGCCAGCACGAGTTCCGAACAGCCCATCATCTTCACGTCCGAGCGACCGACCCCATCTGCCGGAGACTGGGGCGGAATCAGCATTGCAGACTCGGCAGACGCAACGACGGCTCTCTGCGGCGTCACGATCGCGTATGCAGCCACGGGGCTGAAACTCGAAAATGCCGCGGGGCATTTCCAAAAGGTGATCCTGGATCATTGCTCCGTGGGGGCCCATATCGTCTCGTGCACCGATCTGACCCTCAACGCATCGAGAGTTCTGTACACGCCTGACGGAGTGAAGGCCACGGACAACACGCGGCTTTCGATAACGAACAGTACATTTTCACATGGCGTCACCGGGATCGATGCGAGCAGGAACGAAGCCTCGACCTACTCCGGTAATAACTTCTTCGATCTTTCCGGGGTCGGGCTGTCCTGTGCCGATAAAGCCGGCTCGATCAGCATCACGAACAACCTGTTCGTCGCGAAGACGGGGTTGGGCCTGCGAATTTCCGATCAGCCGCCGACCGTCGATTACAACACGTTCGACGCGGCGTATGGGATCCAGGTCGTCAACGGCGTTCCGATGATCCGGAAAAATATTCTCGTCGCGGGCACGAGTTTCACGGGCCAGGGCTTCAAGGGAATAGAGAATCTCGGGGGCCAGACCACGCCGCCGGTTTTCGGGCCGAACAACGTTTATGGATTTCCGGCCGGGAAAGACCATATCGGTTGTGCGTCAGAACCGGGAAGCCTCGCCTCGTCGCCTCTGTTCGTCAGAGACTTTACGGGCGACACCTATGATTATCGTCTCCAGCAGGCGTTCCCGAGCACCGGCGACCAGTGGGGCATCCAGCGAACTGAGATGCCGGAGTGATGTACACCGCTGCGGAAATTCTTCGTGGCACGAGGTAAAAAAACCTCGCAGATCATCCGGTAGTATTCCGCATGGTGAATTTCCCATTACTCTCTTCATGACTCTTGGAGGATGATAACGAATCGTTCGTGCTGAACCTGTCGACAGGCTCAGCACGAACGGGAACGTGAAGTTCCCAAAAAGGCTTATCCAGCCGCATCTCCAATGAGAAAATAGTGTTTGCATTCTCGCCGTCGATGTGTGATATACTTCCGGTTGAGAGGGGTAATTTGCATTGTCGAAGGTTGGCATGCGGATTGCACTAACTCAAGTGGCACACAGCCAAAAATTCTAGCAGGAGGAACCATATGAACCTGATTCAGCGCTTTGTGAGAGAAGAAGAAGGCCAGGGTCTTGTCGAGTACGCCCTCATCATCGGCCTCATCGCCGTTCTCGCCATCGTTGCTCTTACCTTCGCCGGCGGCAAGGTCAGCGGCATGCTCGGCTACATCGGCGACAAGATGACCACCACGACCTCCTCATAATCATCGCTTAGGGTCGCAAGACCACATCCAGGAGAGGCTAACAGCCTCTCCTGTTTTGTTTTTCCGTGATTACCAGAACGGGCCGGTCTGCCAGGGACGGAACGCATCGACGCACGCGAACTTCGACGCAAATGTACGAGGATGTTCGGCCGGATAATCATTCCTTTCATCCAGCATTCCCGGGATATGAGGCATGGCTAGGGCCATATACGGAATATTCCCAGGTTCGAAGCCCATCATGCGGGCGCAGGTCGCATCGACAGCAAGGGGGTCCTTTCCCATGACGACAACTCCCATCGACTTCGGGGTTCCCATGATGGGACCATCACCTTCCATCCCTGTGATTCCGTCTACCACCACGAAATTGGGTGGCATCGTGAGGGTGAGATCCACGATCGATCGGGCGATGCCCTGCACGTGAAGCAGGTTTTTGGGCCAGCCGTACACGATCCCGGGAAGATTTCCAAACAGATTTTTCATGGAAAGCGTCACACCCATCCAGTGGTGGGTCTTCATTTTTGGGATACTGATGACAACATCAGCCTCGGCAAGCGGGGTCGTGATGTAAAAATGTTTGAGGTTGGTATACCAGCCCTTGTTCGGAACTTTCACGAGATCACCATGGTTGAGGTCAATACACCTCACCTGTGATGGTAATGCCTCACGAAGCGTGGAATGATATATCGAATACCAGGGATCGCGTCTGTGCCCAGGAGCCTCCCCGACAACGACGGAAGCAGCGCCAAGCCGCATGCAGGCATCGACGACCTGGGTGATCAGCCGCACATCCGTATTGATCGGTCTTCCAGGGTGGCATTCAACAAAGTTGGGTTTGAGAAGAACATGCTTGCCTTTCAGGAAAATTTCTTCCTGAAGCAGTACTCCGGCAACGTCCCGCGAGATGTCACGCTGATAATCCTTCATGGACAGGATCCATACGCGACAACGACGATGCCAGTACCGTCCGACAACGGCTCCAAGACCGGCAGCTCCGACGGCAGCCAGGCCCCATTTCATGAACTGGCGTCTGTTCATTCCCAGAGAATGCCTCGCTTTCCCAGAGCTTGAAGACAGAGCCCGAGATGGACCATATTCATTCGTTCGCCTTGAAGGAGAGACATTTTTTCTTCGAGCCTTTTCAAAACAGCGTCGACGGTGCCCCGTCGGCATCGCCGCAGAGCTAATCCGCTCAATGCAAGCGCATACGGCGAATGGAGAGCTGCTGCCTCGGCCTCGAGAAACGTCACCGATACCTCGATGGCATCATCAGGAACCCGCCCGTAGAGGGCAAGAAGCGCGAGAGCCGTCGTATCGACAAATGGAATCAGGTCCTGCCCGTAGACATGCTTGTTTCCGTAATTCCATCCGCCACTGCGAATCTGCCTGTCCACCAACACTTTCCGACCTTCCACCGCCCGGGGATGTTCGCCCTTTCCGGCGGCTTCCAGGGCAAGAAGGCTCCAGACTGTCGGTTCAACCCAGGAAAATGCGCCCTTCCCCCATGGCCATCCGACGAGAGAGCCGTCAAGATCGTTTTCACCTGTTTTATCAACCGTCACCGCCGTGAAACTCAGAAGGAACTCGACGGCTGCCAACGCAGACCGGGTCTCACCCGCTTTGAAC
>JAGOCE010000193.1 GCA_017998915.1 Candidatus Ozemibacteraceae bacterium | reverse complement strand
TCCTCCCGCCCGAAGGCCCAGCTACCGGAGAATCGGCGGGGTGTCCGCGCAGGTCCATGCGCTGACGGTATTTGAAAACAGGCTCTGGGTCGCCACCGAGAACGGATTGTTTTCGATCGGCGCCGAATCTGACGCGGAAGCGGTCGCGGAGATATTTGCGGACTCGACGGCCGTAACGGCTCTCGGTGTCTGGAAATCCAGACTTGTCGCCGGTACCGATCTTGGCGTGATCTGGATGCGTGATGCAGGTCGAGAGTGGAAAAATATCTATGAATATATGAACGATAAACCATCTGCCGGAGGTCTGGTTCGATGATAGGGAGTCGAGGAATTCTTGCGCTGGGAATGGCGCTCACCGTCAGTATGGCCGTCTGGGCTGCGTCGATCGACGAACGGCTGTCGGCGGCGAAAGCCCTGTACGACCAGGGAAAGTTCAAGGAGTCGGCCGAAGCATACAAAACGATCCTGATCGAGAATAAAGATCTGATCAAAACCGACCATGCGCTGGCCGGGGACGTCTGGCAGGGCTTCGGCGAAGCTCTCGAGAAGGGCGGCTGGAAAGCCAGGGCCGACGACGCGTTGAAACGCGCCGCTGACCATCGCTTGCTTGCCGGCGACAAAATCGCTCCGGCGAAGCCGGCCGCCGACACCCCGGTGGCCGCCCCCGATTTGAAGCTGATGGACAAGTACAGCCTCACCTCGATCAAGTCGGACAAGGCGCAGGAGCTCTACCGCCGCGGTGCTGCTTACCTCGAGGAGGGGCGCCATCTGTACGCCGTTCAGGAATTCGTGAAGGCCCTCGAGATCGAGCCCGCAAACATCGAATTGAAAAACATCGCGGCGTCCGCCATGGTGACATGCGGTGAACCCTGGTTCGACAAGGCGAAGACCCTGATGGACGAGGTCCGGAAGGCCGGTGGCGATGCCGCGATGACTCATGATCAGTGGATCACCCTCGGCCGAGCCGCGACCCGCGCGAAGAAATACGACTTCAAGGTCGCCGAGACGGCCCTGCAGTCAGCCCTGAAGCTCAATGCCCAGAGTTATTCCGCGCACGTGGCGATGGGCGACTTGCTTCTCCTCCGTGGAGATTACAAAAAGGCCATCGAATGGTTCGAAAAGGCCCGCAAGATCAAAGACGGTGATCTCCGCGTCCTCTGGGGCATCGGCGATGCCTATACGGGTCTTTCCGATCTGCACAAGGCTCTCGACTTTTACGCGACGGCGCTCGAGATGGCGCCGCAGGATCCCGAGGCCGTATACAAATATGCGTGTGGCCTGAAAAACGTCGGCCGCATCGATGAGGCGGTCCTCTATTTCGAGCGGGCGATCGCGCTCGACCCTGCCCGGGCCAAATATCACCTCGGACTCGTCGACATCTACCTGCCCCGAACCATGGATTTCTCCGCGAAGAAGCATCTCGACGCCGCCCTCAGCCTCGAGCCCGAGAACCCGTGGTGCCACTACTACAACGGCTTGTTCATGGAAATGCGGCGCCGGATCGACGACGCCGTTATGGAATACAGCCTTGCGGCGCAGATGGGCCCGGATATGCTCGACGTGAAATATCAGTTGGCGAATATATTTTCAGCTATAGGAAATCGGTTCCCGGGAAACAATTTCTCCTGCGAGAACCCTTCCGATCGGCTCGAATATCTGCCGTTCAAGGACGTGAAGCAGGCGTACCGGTTGTATGCCGAGATCCTGTCGATCAACCCGAAATACCGACATGCCCATGAAATCCAGGTACAGATTGCCGGTATCGAGGAACTGCTCGATATCGACAAAAAGCTCCAAAAGTCCATCGATTCGGTTGTCAGATAGCGATAACAGCATTATGCAAGGAGGAGATATGGAAAAGAAACTTTGGGGGGTTCTCGCAGCGGCACTGATCTGGGGGAGCGCCGCGTTTGCCGCCGATGTCGGAAGCCTGGCGACCGACTCGCGGTACGACATCAACGACCGGGTGTCGAACGTGACCGGCATCATGTCCATTCCACAGAACGAGATCCGACGCATTCCCGACATGATCGACAAGCCCGAGTCGCAGATCGGCATGTGGGTCCCGATGATCGAGCCGGAGCCCGTCGTCCGCGGCTTCGACAACCGGATCAAGGACAACGTGCGGATTTTCCGGAACACCGGCTCCACGAAGGACAAGTATCCCTACCTCGTGAAAGAGAAAGACACGGGAAAGTGGTATGCATACCGGAATGTATATTACAAGTGGTCGTTTGAAAACGCCGGCGATGATGAAAAGTCCGGCGGGGTCAACGGCAAGTCCGGCGGCGAAGTCTGGACGCCCTTCTACAAAGCTTCCGGCTCCGAGCGCGCGATCGAATACATGAAAAATATCGTGACCGGTTCGGGCGACCGGACCTGGGATCCCAAGGTCTACCCGAACGCCCACAAGAAGCCTTTCGACTCCGGTATCTCCGGCGATGCCGACACCCGTGGCTCGACGGTGCTCCAGGAAGTCGGCATGCTCATGACCTATGAACGCGCGGCCGTCAACCCGACCGTGGCTGGCGCTGCCGAAGGCTACTACGGCAACGCCGATATTTCCTTCATCGATTCCACCTCGATTCCCGAGGCGAAGCTCGACGCCGAGCCCTCCGGATGGGAAGAAAAAAGGGCCGTGAACTCGAATCCCGACGGCTGGAAGCTCAAGAACACCGACGGCGGCGAAGAGTTCACCGCGTTCAACCGTGTCTACGTCGAAGACTACACCGAGCCGTCCGTGAAGGGCACCGAGGTGCGGATTTACAGCGGAAATGTCGGTGGCTTCGTCGAGAAGATCTACAACAAGTCGACCGGTAAATGGGACTCCTGCAAGGGTGTCATGTTCGAGTATGAAGACGACAACCCGAACGCAGCCGCTTCGTCCGACCGCCTCAAGGCCAGCCTCAACTACGAGTGCGGCAACATGGACCTCTACAAGCTCGACAACCCTTCCTACAACCGCGACGATCCGACGTCGGAGCCCTACCTGTATTTCGTGTATCTGCCCCCGACCTATCGCATGACCTGGAGCGATCAGGAACAGCGCTGGCAGCGGGTCAAGGTTTCCGAAAACCCGGTCAGGCTCGACGACACCGTCGTCTACGGCCCCTACCTCGGGCCGGCGAAAAAGGCCGAGGAATACTACTACTACAAGAACGTCGACCCGAACTGGAAGAGCCGCTCCGAAGCCGAGGTCGAAGAATACATCAAGGCCCGCTACGCGAACGCGTACTCGACCAAGAACCTCGTCCCCTGGATCCGCGGCTTCGCCTACTTCATCCTTGACGAGCGCAACAGCGGCCTGCTCAAGACCAAGCTCCTGAACGGCTGGATCAACAAGGCGAAGAACACCAAGAGCGAAGGTCTCGAAGCCAAGGTTCCCGAGCTCGCCATGATGATTGCCGAATACGAAGCTCTCGGTGACAACGGCAAGAAGGCTGCCGCCGATATGCGGGCGTTCGTCGACCACCTCAGTTCATCCGGCTTGAGCGATGTGAACCGCTTCTCCTACATCGAGTTCAAGGACGGCGGCCGCTACTGCGTCGGCCCGATCGAGTTCGAGAAAATCGACGGCATCCACTCCGAAGCCAACGACGGGCAGAAGATGACCGGTTCCTGGTTCGTTCCGGGCCCGCGCATCCTCCTTCCGAAGCACTACGCCAACACCTCCCTCGAATGGGACGGCGGCAACGTCGCGAAGATGACGGGCGGCCAGATGGACAAGGATTCCCAGAACTTCGTTCTCGGGGCCGACGGTCGCTGGAAGCGCGCCAACTCCGCCGAGGACGCCGGGGTTCCGGATGAACTCCAGGTTGCCGGCACGAACTCCAACTTCATCAAGAAATACGGCGACACCTGGATGCAGAAAGTGCCCGACCTGATGTTCAAGGTCGACATGGCCGACTGCTGCGGCAACACCACCAACCAGGTCGGCTTCCTCAAGGTGAACGACTCGGGCGAAGGCGCTCTGCCGGTCACCGAAATCGAGATTTCCGACTCCCGCAGCGGAAATGACATCAAGGTCGGCGTTCCTCCGTCCGACGAGATCGCCAGCGACCGTGAGATTGCCATCCAGGACAGCGGCTCCAAGGTCCAGGTGCCCGGCGGCGAGTTCACGGACAACGACATGGCGACCAAGAAGTGGATGGTCGTCGACAAGAGCGGCAACCCCGTCGATGATCCGCTGAACGCCCAGATGAAGCTTGACGACAAGGTTATCTTCGAAGATACCCGCCTCAACCTCTCGGCTCAGGCCTACGACAATATCGACCGTGCGTATCCCGGCCGCGGCATCGCGTATCAGCGCATTCAGATCCGCGAACTCGACCAGAACGGCAACCCGACCGACAAGTTCGAGCCCCTCGAGGATGCGACCGGCAACAAGAGCGACAAGATCGAGCGCGTCGTTCCGAGAGAGCGCTTCGTGCGCAGCGACAAGACCGAGCCGGTGCTGAAGTTCTATCACATCTTCAGAAACCCCGGTCAGTACCGCGTCGAATACCTCGCGGAAGACTTCGAAGCCAACAAGCAGAATCTGTCCTTCAACGTCACGGTGAAGGACATGAGCTTCCAGGACCGCACGATCCGCGACGAATCCCAGAGAACGAACACACAGGGCCAGTGATGGCCGCATGAACGCGCGGGGCGACCGAAGCCCCGCATGACGGGAAACCCCGGGGGAGCGCTTGATTCCCCCGGGGTTTTGTTTTATCGTAATGTCGGCCCCGGGCCTCCGCGGCAGCGCTCCGCAGACCCTGTCGGCTGCATGTGTGAATGTATGGGAGAGGATATATATGAAAGGTATTATATATTGGGTTCTACGTCGTGCCGGAGCGGTGCTCGCCGTCTCAGCGTGCCTCGTCGGCTTTCCCGGCGCCGCCTGGGCGGTGCTCCCTGCCGGCGTCAGCCTGGAGCGAATCTACACGCCGGCCGATGGGCTGAGCCACGCCTCGATACTCGCCGTCTCCGTCGCGACGGACAACGTGTTCATCGGAACGGAGCGGAACCTGAGCGTGCTGAAGAAGGACGGAACGTTCACCGTCTGGGGGCCCGCCAACTCTCCGCTCAAACTCCAGCGTGTTCCGGCCGTCATCGTGCGCGGAAACGGCGAGGTCTGGGCCGCCTGCCGCTCTCCCGTCGCGGGCGGCGGGACATACAAGTGGGACGGCCTCCAGTGGTCGGTGTTCGAGGAGATCAAGGACGACATGCAGTCGAACTACGTGAGCTGCTTCGCCGTCGACGAGAAGGGCGTCGTCTGGATCGGCACCGACGATCAGGGGGCGAACTACTACGTCTGGGAGTCGAATCCCTACCGAAAGTTCGGCTACCTGGCGTCGAAGAAAGGCTTGCTGGACAACCGGATCACCTCCATGAGCACGAGGCCGGGCGAGGTCTGGATCGGTACCATGACCGGCGTCAGCGTGTATAGGGGCCGCGATGGCGAGAAATACCTGTTCACGAACTACACCCGGGCCGACGGTCTGCCCGCCGAGCATGTCACCGCCGTTTCCGCGTCTCCCGACCGCGTGCTCGCCGGCACGACGAAGGGCTTGGCTCTCTTTGAAGGCGGTTCGTGGAAGCTTCTCGATGCGTCCGCCGGCCTCGCCGACCCGTGGGTGACCGCCGTCCTGATCGATGGCGCCGATGCCTGGGTCGGCACGAAGAAGGGCCTTCAACTGCTTCGCGGCGGGCGGTTCGAACCCCCCGTCGATTACCGGGACGGACTCCCCTCGGCGCATATCCAGTGCCTGGCGCTCGCCCGTGACGCCGACGGCGCCGCCCGACTGTATGTCGGAACCGATCGCGGCCTGGTGGTGCTGAAACGACAGCGATGACGGACGAATGAAAAAACAAATAGCATATATAATAATAAGTATCGTTTGGGCCGTGGCCGTCGGCGGCGTGCTTGCGCAGGACGCCGCCCGGGAGGTTCGGACCATGACCACCTTCGAGGGCCGGCTTTGGGGGGCTCCCCGGTACGGGACGGGACTCGTCTGGTTCGAGAACGGCGGCTGGAAATCCTCGCCGGAAGCAGCCGTCGGTTTGCCCGATCCCGCCGTGACGGCGCTTGCGGTCGCGCACGGCCGCCTCTACGCCGGAACGGAGCGGGGACTTGCAGTCCGGGCCGGCTCTGCCTGGTCGCCGGTTTCCCTCCCCGTGTCTGGAACGATCGGCGTGACGGCCCTCGCCGTCGACGGCGAGGCGCTCATGATCGCCACGCCGGCCGGCTTGTTCCGGCTCGATGCGGCGGGCGGGCAGGCGCGGCTGTACCTCGGAACGGATCGCAACGCCGCTTCCAAGGGCGGATCGGGTGTGTCCGTCAGCGACGTTCGCGTGTTCCCGTTGCCGGAAAGCGCGCAGACGGCTCCGGTGCGCGTTGCCGATGCCCCCGAGAAAACGGTTGGAGCTGGAACGACGGCCTCACAGAAAGAACCTGCCTGGTGGACGAAAGTGAAAAAGCCCGCCCGTCCACAGCCGACGTATTTCAGGGATATCCTGCCTGTGATGGTGAAAGAGTGCCTTCCCTGCCATACGGACGGGACGGGAAAATACTTCCCCCTCAACGATCCGCAGACCGTCATCCGGTATTTCAAACAGGGCGGCCTCGCCAGGTTCGAGCAGTTCCTCGAGGAGGGCGGGGGCATGGCCGGCAAGGTCGCGCCACAGACCGCGAAAATGATTCACATCTGGGTGGTCGACGGTTGCCGGGAGTGACGCCTCAGCCCGGAGCCTGGAATAGGATATACATGTACCCGAGGTAGGACGCGAGGAGCAGAAGCCCTTCCGCGCGCACGATGCGATACCCGGTCCACATGATCGGAAGACAGCCGAGGGTGACCACGACCATCAACGGGATGTCGATGCCCAGCATGTGATCCGAGACGGTCAGCGGAAGCAGCGACCCCGCCACGCCCAGGATGCCGAGAATATTGAACATGTTGCTGCCCACGACATTGCCGACCGCGATTTCCGACTGGCCTTTCCTGGCAGCGACAATCGACGTGGCGAGTTCGGGAAGCGACGTTCCGGCAGCGATCAACGTCAGACCGATGATTTCATCAGAAACCCCGATCGACTTCGCGATGGCGACCGAGCCGAACAGCAGCAGCTTCGAGCCGCCTACCAGGCCCACAAGACCGACGGCGATCTTGCCGAGGTCTTTCCCGAGGGTGGTCGGTTCGGTGGCTTTCGCTTCGTCCGGAACGTCCGGCGTTGCTTCCTTTTTCCCGAGATAATAGCTGACGGCGGTATACAGCACGAGAAGAGCCAGCAGAATCATGCACTCAGGCCGCGAGAACTGCTTGTCGGACGCGAACCACCAGCACAACAGCGAAACGAGGA
This sequence comes from Candidatus Ozemibacteraceae bacterium, assembly GCA_017998915.1. Lineage (GTDB taxonomy): Bacteria > Muiribacteriota > Ozemobacteria > Ozemobacterales > Ozemobacteraceae > MWAR01. Next base: position 241 of record JAGOCE010000193.1, on the reverse strand, counting down.
TCATGATCGGGGTGTCGCGCTTGACGACCGCACGGTTGCAGGCGATGGGATGGATCAGCGCCGCGATGCCAAGGATCGCCGCCGCATTGAAAATGTTGCTTCCGACCACGTTGCCGACCGAGATGCCGGGGTTGTTCTCGATGCTTGCCTGGACGCTGACGACGAGTTCGGGCGTCGATGTGCCCGCCGCGACAATAGTTAGCCCTATAAAAAGAGGCGAGACACCCATCTTGTGGGCGAG
>JAGOCE010000192.1 GCA_017998915.1 Candidatus Ozemibacteraceae bacterium | reverse complement strand
CATGATGCTCCTTTCTCCTTCCGCGCTCGATGCGGGTGACGATCGTGATCGTCACGCCACCTGGGGATTCAATACCATTCCACATATTATACTGGCCGATCGAGGCGCGCATCAACTGCGTGGCAAGGCGGGTTGCCGTTCCCTTGCCGAAGATATTGGTTCCGTGGAACGTTTCGGTCGCATATCCCCCTTCGGGCATCGCGAGCAGCCAATCGAACTCGTTCAGCAATCGGTCCGAATGGCGTGAATACAGGCTCCGAAGGGTCTTCATCATCTTCTGCCTCGGCCATCGGGCCATGCGCCGGAACAGGATCATGATGTCAGAGGTCTCACGCCAGCTCACCCCGCTCGGTTCGCAAAGGAAGATCGTGTCGGCAATTCCCTCCGTCTCCCAGTCGAATGTCTCGGCGACCAGCCTTGCCTTCGCCGTCGAGGGGGCAAACCGTTTGACGACGAGACCGAAGCGGTTCGGCACGTCCACGACCGGCGGGCTCGCATCGCGCGCGAGTTCGGCCTCGAAACGGGCTCGCCAGTGCCTGTACATCGTGGCCATGCGCTCGATGAGGGCGGGGAACTTCCGGTCGATCCGCACCAGTCGCTGTTCCAGTTCCTGCCGGAGGGAGGCCGCGACGGCCTGGGTGCGGCTCTCGGCGAAATGTCGCCAGAAAAGGAGTGACAGAACGAAAGGCAGCGCACCCGCAACGCCGATGGCAACGAGCAGCAGCGTCGACAGCGATGGCGAACCGCCGGTTCCGAACAGGGCCCATCGGACACATGGCAGGAGCCAGAGCATCAGCAGAATCCAGGACGCGGGTGGCAGACGAGGCTGTTCGACGGGAACGGCGAGCAGAAGCAGGGTTTGTTCCCGGTAGGAAGCCGCGACGACGTCCTCGGTCCCGATGCGGAACGTATCGTCGCCGCGAGAAAAGAAGTCCCGCTCGAATGCCTTCACCGCCTGCCCCGAGAGACCGCGCGGCAGGAAACTCGCCTCAGGCTTCATGCGGTCGAACCAGCCGAGCGGAACACCTGCGCGACGCAGATCAGCGGCACTCCACTCGAGAACGGTTGCATTTCCGATCGACTTCTTGTCGAGGAGGATCAGGAACCCGCCGATCGCGTCGTGAGGGACACCTTCCCGCCAGGACCAGTATCCCCAAGCGGCTCCTCGCGGGTTATGGATTCTCACGAACTGGTTCCGCCGGTCGATGAGATTCATCCAGTAGGCGCCATCGAGCATCTCCGTCACCCCGGAAAACCGTGACTGAGCGAGATCGAACCGTTTGTACCAGGGTTTTCGAAGGGCCTCGTACATGCGCTCCATCTGTGCCGGATCGGATGCGACACCGCCCGCAAATCCTCCCCGGCCATCGAACAGCCAGAGTTTTCCGTTCGTCACGGCCAGCCTTGAAACCAGCCGACGGATATCGCGCCGCTCCAGGGCCGTCACGACGTTTTTGCCGATCAGGCGCTTCCTGAGATCGTTGCAGAGCCGCTCGAAGTATTTCTCGTCGAGAGACAAGGTCGACACGCGCTTCAGCACGGCGTGCGCGCGGGCGACCCGGTGCGCCTGAACGTCGTCGGCGGTGCGGATGCCCACGATGAACGCCAGCGCGAGATGAAGCACCAGCAGCAGTAGCAACGGCCAGGCTCTCTTCATGCGGCGTCTCTCCGATCGGATCCGTGGACCGCGCGCGACAGGACGAGCACGGTCTGGTCATCTGAGGGAACCGACGCTCCCGACCATTCCGACACCGTTTCGAGCAGCTTCGCCGACACATCGGCGGGGGGCAACCCCCGAAGCCGCGAGACGGCGGCGCACAGCCGGTCGTATCCGAACGGCTCGCCCATGCGACCCACGGCTTCGGGCAGTCCGTCGGAATACAGCAGGAGGCAGCTGTCGGGCGGCATCTCGACCCGCACCTCGTCAAAAGTCGCGGAGCGTCGCGCGCCGAGCGGGTATGCCGGCCTGCCGACGAACACGGTGGTACCGTCAGGAAGCGCGAGAATGCCGAAGGGGTGACCGGCGGACGCAGCGCGAATCACCCCCGACGCGGGGTCGAAGATGCCCAGCCAGAGCGACATCGGCCTGAGGCTGCCCGCCTGCTCCCCGAACGCGCCGTGCATGTTGTTCAGGGCTTCCGCCGGCCCACACCGGCGCCGCACCTGCATCCCCAGCTCGACCTTCGCCGCGGCGGTGACAAGAGCAGCGGGAATGCCGTGGCCTGCGACGTCGCCGACGGCCAGCATGACGCTGCCATCCGGCAGCACCGCCCAGTCGTGATAATCGCCGCCCAGGTCGGCGGCTGAGATGCACCGGCCGGAAACCGCCCAGCCGGGGCCCGCGATCTCCTCGCCCGGCCAGAGCTGCTCCTGGACCGAGCGGGCGATCTGCAGGTCCCGCAGGTCTTCTGACACGAGATTGACCCGTTCGCCCAGCCGGTCGAGCTCGAACACGCCCCCGTGAGGAACGCGGGCCCTGAAGCTGCGGCTGCGGATGTCGTCGAGGGCGTTCTCGAGGTGTCTCATCGGACGCAGCAGGCGGGTCGCGACGGCGGCGGTGATGCCGACGACGAGAGCCAGGATGGCCAGGGAAAGGGCTGCCATCCGCCTGTCGAGCGCGCCTGTCCATTCCCGGATGCGGCTCATCGGCTGGGCGATCATCAACACGTATCCCTCGAGCCGAGTGCCGGGAACGGCCGTGAGCAGGTAATCACGCCCGTGAATGCGTGTGAGACCATGAGTCGGCAGCCGGTCGCCGACGACCCGGTCGCGCCAGCGCCGAAGCTCGAGATCCTCACCGGTCGATTGTTTCGGATAGGCCGTCCATGCCGGATCGGGCGCCATCGGCACGGCGGCGAACCGCGGTCCCTCCTCGGCCCATGGCCATCGCGAGGATACCCGGGCGAGATAGGCGCGCTGGGCCCGGCACGAATCATGGGTCGCGAGCAGGACGGCGGGAGTGTTGCGCGAGGCGCTGCCGGCCGCTCCCGCATACACGATCATCCCTTTGTTCATCAGTTTCTGGAACTGAATCTGTCTGCCCGCCCGGATGCCGAAATAGAGAGTATTCGCTATAATATCGGTGATCAGCTTCTCGTCCTGACGTTTTCCGGAAAGCCCCTTCGCCTTGCCCTGAAACTCGAGCATCAGAGAGCGACCGACGTCGTTCAGAAATGTTCTGCTTTCTCCAGCCTTGCGAGGGTCGTTTATCCCGCTGGCGAAATACCTGACGCGTTGTTCGGCGTCGACGATGATGATACCGTTCAATATAGATTTCATTTTCGCGACCATCGGCTCGACGTGCCTGACCGCGACGTCGGCCGCCACCTCCCGCCCAGCATCGCCGGCTTTTTCCAGCGCCGCCTCATATTCCCGCAGGGCCGGGAAGAGTTCCGACAGAAAGTCCTCGTCGATCCGCGCGAGGAGCCGGAGATGTCGCTGTTTGAACTCGTCGATGAGAATCCGCTCGCGGTCGGCGCGGTCGAACAGGGCGGTCAGCATCAGGCCTGCGAGCAGCAGGCCGCCGCCGCTCGCAAACAGGATTGTGAGTTTTCCCCGCAAACCGATGCGTATCGAGACGGCCGGCCCGAACAGGACGATTGCCAGGGCGAGAGCGAGGCAAATCGACGAGAGAACGTAAGCAGGCAACGACGATTCCCCCCCAGATTTCCGAGAGTCGCGCGGAATCGCGAACAGGCGCTCTCCCCGGCTTCCGTCGACGAGCAGAACAGGCTTTCCCTGCCATTCGAACTCACCGACATCTGGCGGGATCGATGCGATCGCCCCACCGAGGTCGTCCGGCCAGGATAGGTCGGCCGGCCTGATCCTGCCTGGCTCGAACGGATGCAGCCAGCCGACGGTCATGCTTCGATCGATCAGCCGGCGCACCTCCCGGACGGCCCGATCCATCAGCAGGTCGGGATCGATCTTTCCGCGGTGGACGAACGCGATGAGATGGGCCAGCGGCTTCCCGGATCGGGTCCTGACGGTCCACCAGCCGCCCCAGGAGCGGATGAATGCATTCTCGAGTTTCACCAGCGAGCCGGGCGCTTCGGCCATCAGGCGCGCCGCCTCGGGATCACCGCCGAACGCAGCAAGGAGTTTCGGTTGGGGGTCTTCCCCGCGCGCGCAAAGGGCCCGCATGAACCGTTCCGAAGCTCTTCTCGGCGGTGCGGACAAGCCGGGCAGGGGCACCATGCAAAGTCCGGCATCGAACAGGGTCAGCTCGAGCGCGCCCTGCTCCCGTTTCACAAGAGCGGCGGCTCGGCGGGCAAGCGCATCCGGCTTCAGCGGCGTGCGCGCGAGCTGCGACACCAGCTCGTCGTAGCGTTTTTCGGGATTGCCGAGCACGGCGAGGCGCGTGAGAACGTCGCGTCTGTCCAGGAGATCGGCTTCCGCCGAGCTCCGCATGGCATCTTCGTTTCGAAGGTCGAGCAGGCGGAGGCCCACATACCAGGGAATGCCGATAAACACCAGCACGACAAGCAGAAGGCCGGAGCGCAGGGAGCCTGACCCCATGCGTTCCGGCCGCCCGCTCATCGCCGCATCCGCCATGAAAAGCGCGATTCAGCTCAGAGTCTGCGTTTTCGGAAAAGGTAGTGCGCGACACCCCACTCTTCCCCGCCCCAGCAGCCGAACATCTCGGCAATCGAGAGGAAGAAGGCGCGCCAGCGGTGGAACCAGAGGCCCCCCCGGGTCTTGCCGTAGACCTCCTCGAGAATCGGCAAGAGGTCGGCACGCGAGGCATCGAGCCGCTGCAGCCAGTGTTCCGCGGTCATCGAGTAGTGACGGCCGCTGAGCCGCCAGTGGTCGACGATCGACATCTCGTCCTGAAAGTGCAGCAGCAGGTCGTCGGAGGGCATCAGGCCGCCCGTGAAGAAGCGTTTGCCCATCCAGTCGTCGTCGCTGATCGATTCGTAGACGTAGGCGAGTTCGCGGTGCATGAACATGTGGGCGAAGAACAGGCCGCCGTCCTCGAGCCAGCCGGCGATGCGCCGCATCAACTCCTGGTAGTTGCGGCATCGCTCGAGTGTTTCGATCGCTATAATACGATCGTATTTTTTTGCCGCGAAGAAATGCGCGAGATCCGAAACGACGACCTCGACGTTTTTCAGGTCGCGCTGGCGGGCGAGCCGCGTCACATGCTGGCACTGGACGACGGATCGGGTGACCGCCGTAATGCTCGCCTCGGGAAACCGCTCCGCCATCCACAGCGTCAGGTCTCCCCAGCCGCAGGAGAGGTCGAGGATCTTCAGACCGTTCTCGAGCCGCGCGCGCTCGGCCGTCAGCCGCAGCATCGACTCTTCGGCATCTTCGAGGCTTTCCGAGCCGAACGGATAATAGCAACAAGTATATCTGAGGCGCGGCCCCAGCACGCGGCTGAAAAACTCCTTCGGAACCTCGTAATGGTTGCGCGCGCCCTGTTCCTCGCTGACGCTGATCGGGCTGAGTTTGAGCCGCGCCAGCAACGTCCGAAACGCGTCTCCTCGGGATTCCAGGTCACCCCGGTGCTCGGAATACAGCCTGGCCCAGTTGAGGGCCCGCAGTCCGAGCCGGATGAGAAAATCCGACATGAAGCCGGTCTCGACAAGCCGCATCGCGATGCGTGATAACAGTCTCATGGTCCGTATGCTCCTCAGGTCGCCGCCGCCGCGGCGAAGATCGACAACCCGCTCTTTCTCAGGTCTCTTGACTCCTCCCGAGTATACGTCTTCCCGCCCCGAATTCCAACCAGGCGGGGAATCGGCCGGTTCTTTTGATACGCGCTTCTGCGACACTCGAACTCGGCGATCCACAACAGCTGTTGAGAAAACTGATGCCCTCGCCCTGGTCCTTCATGCAGGTGGGGATCGACTCTGATAGAATCGTCGTATGAGGGGTTCCGGCACGAGCGCGGTCACGGGCACGGCAGCTGCACTTCCAGCCGTTCGGCTCGGGTGGGTGCGGCTGCTGTTGGTGCTCGTACCGCTCGCGGCGCTCGGCGTGCTCGGGGATACCGCCATGCGGAGTCATGCGGAACAGAGGCATACCGCATTCGCAGGGGAGGTCTCCGACCGGCTCGAGCAGATCGCCGTCCGTTCGGACCCCGATCTGACCCTCGCCCGGGCTTTCTCGGACCTCGCCGGGCCGGTGAAACGGTCGACCCAGGCCCCGCAAGCCGACCGCCTCGCCGAACGTGTTCGAACCGCGCTTCCCGGATACGGGTTCGAGCTGTTCACCTTCGACGGACGGGGAACGCTCACGGGTACCGTCCCCGAATCGGCTCCGAACCTCTGGCTCATGCGGCGACTGATCGCGGCACTCTCGTCCGAACGTTCAACGGAAACCTCTCAGACTGCCGATCTCGACAAACGAGTGAAGGCGGTGTTCGGCAACAGCAGAAGCCTTCGCTCGTTCCTGCAGGGCCGCGGCGTGCGCATGCGGGTGCAGCGGATGAAACAGCCCGTTTCGATCTTCTGGGACGGCGGCCATGCGGGCGGCTTTCTGCTCATCGTCACCTCGGAGCCCGACGTCGGAAACCGCCTTTCCACGATCTGGTTCGGAGAAGCGACGCCCGGCACCGCGCTCGGCTGGAAAACCTGCGATTCGGACGCATGGCGAGTTCTCGGCCCCGTGCGGCCCGGACTTCCCGCCCGATTCTGGGATCGCCTCGAAAAGCAGGGTCGCCAGGAGATCGACACGAACCGGCGGCACTGGGAATTCCGCCTGACGAGCGGGGGGAACGTGCTCTTCCTCGCCGTCCCCTTCCCCGCCTCGACGGCCATGCCGCCGCTCGCTCTCTGGTGGGGATTTATGGCGGTCGTCTGCCTCGCGGCGGCACGGGTCATCGCCTGGGGCCCCGACATCCTCGGCCCGATCACCCGGCTGTCCGTCCTGCTGTTCGTGGTCGCGGCGGCCGTTCCAACCGCCTGCGCCGCCCTCGCCGGGTTCCGCGCCCTATCCGATCGCAGGGAGGTCCTCCGAAGCGAGGTCCAGCGCGCACAGGTCGACGCCCTTCGATTGTTCGACGAGCGGTTCGAGGACCATCTCGACCGCTTCAGACGCAGACTCGTCAGGCTAACCTCCGCCCCGTCCCTCTACGACCTCAGGCTCGCCCCCCTCGCAGCCTTCACCGCCCCCCCTTTTCACGGCCACTTCGCCCTGCTGGCATCGGACAGCCGCGCAATCGCCAGGTTTCCGGAAACCGACACCGCGTTCACCCCTCTCCTGCCGATCATCCAGCGCATGGCTCTCGAGCTTCTTGCGCCGGATCTCATCGCCACGCCCGGGATCCGAATCGACGCGACGACGAACAAGGTGATTCGCGAGGGCCAGTTCGGCTTCACCGCACTGGCAGTCCGACCGCGCCGTCTGAACCAGATGAATACCGGCACCAGCAGGCCGATGTTCTACTGGGACTACCCCCGGACACCGGGAAAGAAGACGGCCTTCGCCGTGTTCGTGTTCGACCGCGAGAACCTGATGCGGAACTACGCCTCCACCCGCGTTCTCGAGTCCGGCGCCCTCTGGAGAACAAGAATCCGCATCGGCGCGCACCATCTCGACCGAACCGAGGGCTTTCCCGGAAACGCGGCCGTCTGGCGAAAGC
>JAGOCE010000191.1 GCA_017998915.1 Candidatus Ozemibacteraceae bacterium | reverse complement strand
GTTCAGAGCATCGGCTGCGGTCGTGTAGGCGGCGATCGTCTCGGAGGCGCGAACGGTGCGGCGGCCACGGGCGACGGTCGGGGCGGCGGCGCCCTGGTCGGTAACCTTCAAAATGTAGGGGATGCCAGGGGCTTTGGCGTAGGCAGCATCGGCGATGCCTTCGGGGGCCTGGGCCAGGACGATCACGTTCATGGTGTCGAAGGCTTCATCGGCGGGCACGGCAAGCGAGCCGGCCAGGATCTTCCCTTCGTTGGCGGATTCAAGCTTCATGAACTCGATCTTCGAGGCGGCGGCGTCACGGCTGTTCGAGAGAACCGCGGCGACCACGAAACCGTTGGTCTTTTTGTCGCCGAAGTCGGCGGCCGGGCCGGCGAACTCGATCGTGAGAGCCTTGTTCAGCTTCGAGAGGTCGGCCTTGTAGGTGTCGGCGCTCCAGAGGAAGACCTTGTCCTTGATTTCGGACGGCAGAGCCGAGATGGTGCCGGCTGCGGGCAGGCGGAGCTTGTTGAGCGTCTCGTCATAGGCATACTGGCCCTTGTCGAGCTTCGGGTTGTTGATGAAGTTGGCGACCATGAACTCGGTGAAGCTGGATCGGAAGTCGGTTTTGAACTGTTTCAGCGCCTTGTCGAACCCGGCGATGCCCTGGGCTTCGTCGGCCACGAGACTGGTGAAGAAGGCGCGGCGGTCAGCGTCGTTCTTGAGGTAGCGGTTCATCAGGTAGTAGCCCCACAGGTAGACCTGACCGTAGTTGGCGACCGGGCTTTCCTGGGACCAGGCGGTCAGGCTGTTATCTGGGCTCTGCATATAGCTCTTGATCTGGCCAGCGTGGCCAAAGCCGCACAGGTAGGGGGCGATCTGGGAGCAGCACTCGTTGACCCACGAGCGCTCGCGCGGGTCGTGGATGAAGTGGATCATGTGCTGGAACTCGTGGGCGACGATCGACATGTAGCGATCTTCGGTCGGGTCGGCAGGATTGATGTCGAGGTAGAACATCTCGCGCTCGTTGCTTTTGACCGGAACGTCGGCCGGGATCTGGGACTGGAGGAACTCGTCGCCGGCGAAGAAGTAGCCGCCGACATAGCCGCCGTTCCCGTTCGGGTCGAAGCCGTCCTTGATATCGAACATCAGGAGGGTGATGCGCTCGTCACCGTCGACGCCGGGTTTCCACTCGGAGCCGAAAGCAGAGGTATCGGTCGGGTAGATGGTGGTGTCGAACGAGGTCTGAACCTTCGCGACGGCGGCTTCGGCGACCGTCTTGCCCTCTTCGACGAAGACGTAGCAGTGGGTGCCGATCGCCTTGAGGACGGCACGGGTCTGCTCAAATTTATTCTCGGCTATATTTTTCGTCCAGAACGTCTCGACGTCGCCGACCTTGTATTGTTTCGGGGTCGGTTCGGGAGCGCGGTGGCGGCGGGCGTGCTGCTTGCGGGTTTCGAGTTTGACCTTCTTCACGAGCTTTTCGACCTGGGGCTGGAAGGAATGCGTCGCGTCGAACCAGGCATTCCTGTCGGCGGCGGAAACAGCGCCGGTAGTCATGAACAACATGGCAACCGCCATCGCGAGGAGACCGGTGATCTTCTTCATACTCGTTCGCTCCCGTTCTGGTTGAGTTGAGGAATATCAAGCAACTTTCATACCGTCGGCAGGGCACAGGCAAACCCGGCTTCAGATGCTCATCCGCTTGCATTCCTGCCCTCATTATCGCCGAAAAACAATCACCTGCCCAATCGAATTTCCGGCAGCCCCCCCAGTTGGCGAAGGATTCGTTCGCTTTTTCACATACCTAAATTCGTCTCAGGACGCAAACATTGCGCATTCGCAACATTTGATTCGTTATGTAACAAAGCCGTTTATACAGCAGGCTTGCCACGGTCAGGGTGCAGAGGGTATATTCCGGATACAGGAATGGCCGCTCCGGGCACACGAAAGTGTCTCCGGCGAGCCATTCCGGAAAGAGCGACCGGCATGAATTGGAGAGCGTTGGCTGGTTTCATGGTGCTGGCGAGCCTCGTCATCCACCTGTGGCTGTTCCCGGCTGAGCAGGTCTCGGACGAGTATCACGACCAGTTCTGCCTCGTCCGGGGTTGCACCAGGAAGGTGCATATCTACCGGGCTCGGGGCATCAGCACCGAATCTGATGTGCAGTCCGTTCCGAACTGCCTGAGCAGTTACACGACGGCGCTTCTCGGCCCCTGCCCCGGCCACACATGGGTTTCGTATCACGGGGGAGCCAGCCGGCATATGTCTGGGATAACGTATTACTTCGCCATGGAGGAAAACATCTCGTTCAGCGGCAGCGGCCGGAACCTGGTCACTCTCGGCATGGATCGCCAGTTCGACGGCGTCCGCCATATATTTCAGGCTATGTACAAACGTGATCCCAAACTGCTCAAGCGAGTGCTGACGTATATCTTGCAGCGTTACGAAAAAGACAGATGGGAGCGTTTCGACGAGTTCATGGACATACTCGATCCCCCCGGGGGAGGCTGGAACGCCCTTCGTGCGAAGCTGGACGAACTGGAGCGGGAACCGTAACAGAACGAGTTGCCCGCCGTTTTTGCCACGGCGGCCGGGTTTGTGGTAGTACGATTACAGACGAAGAACGGATTCGAAGACTATGGCAAAAAAGAATTTTTATGACGTCCTGGGCGTGAAGCAGGATGCGACCCAGGACGAGATCAAGCGGGCATTCAAGACCCTCGCGAAAAAGCATCACCCCGACGCCAACAAGGGCAACAAGCGCGACGAGGAGAAGTTCAAGGAGATCTCTGAAGCCTACGACACGCTCGGCAACCCCGACTCGCGCAAGCGCTACGACCTCGAGCAGTCGGGCGGATTCGATTTCGGCGGCGGCGGGTTCGGAGGCGGCTACCCCGGCGGCCACGAGGGGTTCGAGAGCGCCGAGGATCTCCTGCGACGCGTCATGGGCGGGCGCGGCGGCTTCCGGGGCGGGTTCGGCTCGTTCGGTGGCTTCGCAGACATGTTCGGCGGCAACGAGTATGACAATGACGCGGCGACGCTGAAGGTGCCGCTCGGCATTGCCTGCACCGGCGGGAAGATCCAGGTATCGGGTCTTCCGGGCGGGGCGCAGACGGTTACCATACCGGCAGGTATTGAAGACGGCGCGGTCCTGAAAGTGCATACACAGAGCGGCCCGTTCAGGCTCCGCATCAGCGTCGAGAGCGAGGGGCCGTTCCGCCTGAAGGGAAGCGTCGTTCAGACCGAGATCACGATCAACCTGGCACAGGCGGTCCTCGGAAGCCGCATCAAGCTCCGGTCCCCGCGCGGCGAGGATGTGATTTTGACCATCCCTGCGGGCACCCAGAACGGCGACACACTCCGCCTGCGCGGTCAGGGGCTCGGCACGGGCGATCTGCATGTCAAGGTCGAAGTGCAGATTCCGAAAAAGCTCGACGAGGAGCAGCTCGAGCTGTTCAAAAAGTTCGCCGAAGCCGCCGGCATGCGATTCTGAGTTTCAAGGCAGACGCATTTTGCATCTCACCACCGAGACACAGAGGCACAGAGTCCGAAGAAGAATTCACCACAAAGACACCAATGGCACAAAGGTTGGATGAAACATCCAATAAAGATGTTTTGTGTCTTTAGTGCCTTTGTGGTGATTTCTAGAAATTTCAACATACCAGACACAGAGACACCGAGAAATCCGTGTTGCGTCACCGGGGCGGGTTCGCCTTAAGCGGATCGCGATCCGCCCTTACTTCTTAGGTGATTCTGCAGTGGAATTCAGGTATCATGATCGGGCAATCGTATGATTCGACGACTTTTCAAGGGGAGAAATTATGAGCGAGACACCGAAAACCGATTTGCTGCCCGAGGGTGAGGGCATCATCTGCCCGAGCTGCGGCAGATTCGTTGGGGCGTATGAGCGGTGCCCGCACTGCCAGGCCGTGGTTCACAAGCGGCTGCCGATCATCTACATCAAGCGGTTCGCCGTGTTCGGGTCGGTCATCGGCCTGATCCTCATGTGGTTCGCCGCCCTCCAGCGCGAGGTGCCCCTGCAGAAGATCGGCGAGATCAAGCCCCAGCACAATATGGCGCTCGTTCGATGCGTGGGCAAGGTGACCGGCATCCGGACCATGGAGGACAAGAACAACTTCCAGATCAAGCTCGACGACGACACCGGCATGCTCACTCTGTCGGGGTTCGACAAGCTCCGCAAGTTCCGCGAGTATTTCAAGGACCGCTTCCCGGCCGAGGGCGATTTGATCGAGGTCACCGGCAACCTGAGCATCTCCGAGAAGTTCGGCGAGTCGATGTTCGTTTCCGATCCGCGCCGCATCAAGATCCTGAAGAAGTTCGAGGCCGAGCCGGCGACGATCGAGAACATCGACCTCGACTCGCGCGGCGCGGTGTTCCGCGTTCGGGTGAAGGTCGCGGCGACCCGCAAATACCGCGTCGGCACGAATATCACGGTCAAGGACGACACCGGTTCGATGGATCTGAACGTGTTCGACAGCGAGATGGACAAGCTCCCCGACCCGAAACTCGCGGAAGCGCTCGTCGAGGTCGGCAACGAGTTCGAGCTCGTCGTTCTCGTCGACGCCTACAAGGGCAAACCCCAGCTGCGGCTCCATCACCCGGAGCGCGCCGAGTCGATCAAGAAGATCGCCGGTGCGGCGCCGGCCCAGAAAGCGAAAGAGGCCCCGGTGCTGAAAGCGATCGAGGTGCGTGAAGAGCGCGTGCGCGAGATCGTCACCGTCATCGGCCGCGTCGAGCGTTCGAAAGAGTTCGCGTTCGGCACGAGCATCGACATCGCCGACGAGACGGGTACGATCAACGTCTGGCTGCGAGAGAACGTGCGCAAAAACGTGACGCCTGACCTGTTCAAGACGGGCGCGACGCTTCGCGCCACCGGGGAAGTCGGCAAGTTCAAGGACCGCCTGCAGATCCTTCCCGCCTCGGATGCCGATCTGAAGGCCGAAGCCGCGCAGGCAGCACCCTCCCCTGCTCCGGCAGCGACTCCGGCCGCCGCTTCCGACGCCGCGCCGGCTGTCGTTCCCCAGGGCGAGTAGGAGGATGCCGGCGATGGAATTTTTCACGATCCTCGGGTATACCCTGCTGGGGACGCTGGTCGGAGCTGCATTTTCGCTCTTCCCGTCCCTTCACATCTACAACGTGGCGGGCATCGTCCTCGTCCTGTGGACCTACCTGGGCGACTCGATGCAGCACGCGGCGGTAGGGCCGTTCTTCATTTCGATGATCACCGCCTTCGCCTTCATCAACACGATCCCGATGACCTTCTTCGGGGCTCCCGACGAGTCGGCGCAGGTCACGATCCTGCCGAACACGATCTACTTCATGAACGGCAAGGGCTACGAGGCGGCCGTGATTCAGGGCCTGGGCGCGCTGATCGGCGTCTTTCTGATGATCGCTCTCACGCCCGTGTTCTATTACGTGCTGCCCTACGTCGACGTGGTGCTGTCGGCACACATGCACTGGATCATCCTACTGATCATCGTCTACCTGGTGCTGAGCGAGTGGCCGAAGGGCTGCGGGTTCGGCACGACGCGGCTCGACCGGTTCAGCGAGGCGATGGGCAACGTGTTCGCCGGCCTGTTCACCTGGGTCGTGTCAGGCATCCTGGGCATCATCATCCTGTCGAAGAGCATCATCACGCACGAGATGGGGTTCCAGAACATCATGCCGGTGTTCGTGGGCCTGTTCGCGATTCCCTCGATCCTGCAGAACCTGGTCTCGACGCGACAGGTTCCGAAGCAGCACATCTGCAAGGACATCGACGTGACCGCCAACGACATCGGGAAGTCGGCGTTCGTGGGCACCGTTTCGGGCGCAATCTGCGGCTACGTGCCGGCCATCACGGCGGGCATCGGCTCGATCATCGCATCGCACGCCACGGCGATGAGTTTCTCGGCGCGCGGCGACGTGCTGTTCATTCTCGGCGGGGCGATCACGAAGTTCCTCTACTACGTCGGCGCCTTTCTGCTGATCTTCGTCATCACGCCCCTCACTCCGGCGGGCGTGGGGAAAGGCGGACTCAACATCATCCTGCGGCCGATCTTCACGGCCGAGCCGGGCGATTACCTGATGGGCATCTCGGTCATTCTCGTCGCGGGCGGCATCTCGTTTTTCCTGCTGCTGTGGCTGTCACGCTGGGTGCTCTCGTGGGTCGCCGACGTCGATTACCACGACCTGTATTGGGCGGCGTTCGTCGCCATCACCGCGCTCGTCGCGGCCCTGACTGGCTTTCCGGGGCTGTTCACGATGCTCGTTGGCACCGCGATCGGGTGTGTCCCGGTCTTTTTCCACGCGCGCAGGAGCAACTGCATGGGCGTGCTCCTGATTCCCATCTGTCTGAACATGGCCGGGTACGGCGACCAGGTCGCCGCCCTGTTCGGGCTCCTGTAGGAGGGAAGGCATGAAAGGTCTGACGCATTTCATCAGCGGCGTGACGCTGGCTTCCTTTTTCGCGCCCGCCGTGGCCGCCGCGGCCCTCACCAAGAGCGGGAACCCAGACGCGAGCGCATCGTTCATCCTCGTGCTCGGCGGGCTGTACGGCATTCTGCCAGACACGTTCGATTTCAAGCTCGGCCGGTTCTTCGCGAAGGAAGACGTGACGCTCGAGTTCGACCCGAACAACCCCGACCCGCAGGACATGGCGAACCAGGTCGGCCAGGCCATCGACAAGGCGGCCGTCGAGGGAAAGTTCATCCAGATCCAGTACAACCCGATGCGCATGGGGGCCAACCTCTGGCGGCAGTATGTCGTCAGTTACGACGGCGAGAAAAACGAAGTTGCGGTCGTGATCAACGAGGTCGTGAACACGTCCCAGCTTCCCTTTCCCGGCACGGAACCGCCCCCGGAAAAACGGATCGGCATCTACAAGCTGAAGAACACGGTGTTTCTCGAGAAACGTCCGAAGCCCACCAGCGTCGATATTCTCTCAGGCCCGATGATGGGCTATGAGACGAAGGTGGTCGACGGGAAGAACGTCACCTCGGTTGAGTTTCTGCCCTGGCACCGCACCTGGAGCCACAGTTACGTGCTCGGCCTGTTCCTCGCCGTGATCGCCGGGCTGATCGCCTGGTGGTTCGCTCTCGAGAACTGGTGGCTCTATGGACTCGTCTCGTTTCTCGGGTATGCCGTGCACATCACCGAAGATTTGACCGGCCACATGGGCGGATCGCTGATCTGGCCGTTCAATCCGAAGAGGTTCGACGGATACTGTCTCTTCAAGGCCTCCGACCCGCGTACGAACTTCACGGTCGATTACATCTGCATGAGCATTCTGATCTTCAACCTCGACCGGTTCACATTCGCCCAGCCGGTCATTCCCCTGCCCTGGTATTCGTATTTCTTCTTCGTCACGGTCATTCCCCTGGCGATCTACCACATCATCTACGCCTGGGCGGAAGCGCCGATCGTGAAGGAAGGGGTCGCACGAGCCGAGTCGCTGCTGGCCCAGCACAACGCTGCCCGCAACGAAGAGGCGATCGCCGAACAAGACAGCATCACGGGATAACACCCAAAATAATTCAAAAACGGTATCGGGCACATGCCTGATACCGTTTTTGTTTGGTATATTATTATATCATTTGTTACATGCGAGTCTGAGAC
>JAGOCE010000190.1:4106-7602 GCA_017998915.1 Candidatus Ozemibacteraceae bacterium | reverse complement strand
CTTCACCACAAAGGCACCAAGCACGCCAACGGACCCCAAGGAATGGGAAACGTTGTGTCTCTGTGGTGATTTCGACATTTCAAATTTCAAACTTCCCTCTGGTTCCCTCCCTTGACACAATGGGAATGCGCCATCTCCCGTAAATGCCGGAGGGGAGGGAGATCAGCGATAATTGCGGTAGGTGTCGGTCAGTTCGTAGGCTTCACGTTCCATCAGGATGTCGAAGTCCCGGTCCTGGCCGGCCAGGCGCGACGCGGCGCACTGGCTGCCCCAGGCGACGGACCAGCCGGTGTCGTCGACCCAGCGGTCGGTACGGCACCGGATGCCGGGAAACAGTTGTCCCAGGCTGGGCCAGATCGAGACGTCGCGACGGTACTGGAAGGTGTGGATCAGCTCGTGGCCTGCGTGGTCGCCGTTCCGATTCGTGACCAGGTTGTTTGCATTGCTGTAGGCAAGAGCGCCGTTGCGGCCGATCGTGCCGTCTCTGTTCCGGTTTCGCTCGTAGGCGAGCGTGCCGAGGCGAAACGAGCGGTTCAGGTCGACCCGGGCACCGTCCGCCAGGTTCAGCAGTGGGGCGAGCGAGCCGTGAAGACCGGGTTTGAAACGAACGCCGCCGGGACCGGCCTCGAGCCAGATGGGGCCGAAATCCATGCGATAAAGGAATCGGCCTTCCGGCGCCGACTCGGCGAGCGATGCGCCGATGTTCATCAGGAACTTGGCGCGCCAGGCACGCCAGGGATCGTCATCGCGCACCTTTGCGGCCGTTTCCATCGCCTTCTGCATGCACAGCCCGCCCGCCAGGGCCTGCAGAATCGCCGGACCGACCGGGGTGCCGCGCCGATGGGCCCGCCAGCCGGCGGTGACGGCCGGAACGGCGATGTTCAGGGCCGCAAGATCTCGGCCGGTGAAGGCGGCGCTCGACCCCGTCATCAGCCATCCGGACAGGCCGATGGCAGCGACGAGCATGAGCACGACGACGCCCCTGCCGGCAAAACGGCGGCCGGCAGCGGTTTCCTGGGGCGGTTGCGTGGAGGTGGGCTCGATAGGCATGCAGGATCCGGCACACCTATCGGCTGACGGCGAAACTTCGTGAAGAGGGGGGGGAACGGCTGGCTCAGGGAACGAGGAATCTGAAGCTGACTTCACCCTTCCAGACGTTCTGTTCGTTCATCGTCGTGTTGGCGAGGTGAACGATGCGACAGTCGACGGCGTCTGCCGAGAGTTTGCGCATGAAATCGTTGACGCTGCGCAGGCTGGCCGCGACGATCGTGTAGGTGCCGGTGATTCGTTTATCCGCGTCAGGTTCGCTTTCGGAGCTGTTCTTGAGGGCGACGTCGGTTTCCTCGGACGCCGTCTTGAGCAGCTCGCCCAGGCCGGAGACGGGCTTCGCCGACGGATTCAGCAACGGCAGACCGGGGATCTCGATGGCGATCTCGAGCGTCGCGCCGGCACTTGCCGGTTTCGAATCGACGATGTCAGCTTTCAGCGCTTCTTTCAGCGCATCCTTGATCGGGTTCTCGTCGAGGGGGGTACTGCCCTCGAACGTGAGCTTCGCGACGACCTTCCCCCCGGTTTCCTCGATGCCGGTACAGCCGAGGGCGGAGATGCCGCCGCTGGCTTTCTTGTTCGCGAACAGCGCCTCGATCGCGTCTCCGAGCAGCTCCGATGCATGCACGGGCGTCGGCCTTGCCGCGACCTCGTCGGGAATGACGCTGGGCCGGGGCATCGCCTTTTCGAGCCTGGCAATGAACTCCTTGATGCGGGGGTGGCTTGGGGCCGACTGTTCGGCGATCGAGATGTGTCGCCAGGCGGCGAGGAAATCCTTGGCTTTGGCCGCGATCACGGCGCGCATGAAACGGGCCTCGGCGTGGGTGGAGATACGCTCGATGACCAGGTCGAGCTCTTGCGTGGCTCGGTCGATGTTTCCCAATTTGAAATTGCGCCTCGCGAGTTTCATGTGGGCTTCGCCGTACATCTTGTCGGCCGGGTCGATCTTCGGCTCGGCAGGCACCGCGTCGGAGTCGCTGCCGGGCTGGTCCTGGGCATACAGGACGGACCCGCTTCCGGAAAATAGAGGTATGTTTGTTGCTATATTATATGGGGAGATTGCGCCCACGGCATACGCCGACCAGGCGAGAAGAAACAGACGTGACGCGGAGGACCGGCCCGTTCTCACTTCGAAATCTCCGCGACCGCTTCCTGCTCGGTTTCGAATGCGTCGCAGAGGGTCAGGATGCCGGTCATCTGCAGGGCTGTACGTGTCAGCTTCGTCAGGCCGGTGATCGCGATCTTCCCGTCGTTGTAATCGATGACCTTCACGGCGATATCGAGCACCATCGACAACCCGGTTGAGTTGATCGCAGGCGTGCCGGCGAGGTTGAAGACGAACCTGTTCCTGCCGCTCTCGATCAGCTTTTCGCAGATGGCCTTCAGCTGCTTGCCGTTGACGTCGTCGAGGTAGCCCTGCGTCCTGAGGATCGTGACCTCGCCTTGGGTGACACTCTCAATATTCATTTCGCTCATGTATGGTATGATAGGGTGAACCAGCGCGCCTGTCAACGCCGCTGGGATGCTTGATACAACAGCCGGGCCGACGAGCCCGAAGACAGATGCACAGGAGAGTGATACACATGGTTGAACAGCCGGGTGCCGTTACGTTTCAGGGAAATCCCCTCACGCTGACCGGGAAGACGCTCGCACGGGGAAGCAGACTGCCCGAGTTCACGCTTGCCGGTGTCGATCTCAAGCCGGTGACGCTCGCCGACACGAAGGGCGTCCGCGTGTTCACCACCGTGCCGTCCCTCGACACCCCCGTGTGCGACGCCCAGGTGCGGCGCTTCAACCAGGAAGCGGCGAAGCTCGCCAACGTGACGATCTACGCCGTTTCCGCCGATCTGCCATTCGCCCAGGCCCGCTGGTGCGGCGGAGCGGGCATCGACAAGGTGAAAACCCTCTCGGATCACCATTCGATGGCGTTTGCCGACGCCTGCGGCCTGCACATCAAGGAACTGCGGCTGTTCGCCAGGGCCGTCTTCGTCGTCGACTCGACCGGCACCGTCGTGTATGCCGAGCTGGTCAAAGAAGTCACGCAGTCGCCGAACTTCGAGGCCGCTCTCGAAGCCGTGAAACAGGCAAAATAAGCCCCAGAGGCTATTTTGTTGTCATCAGCCCGGACAGTCTCTCGATCAGGCCGACGTTGAACGCTTTCTTCCCGCTCGAGGGATAGGTGACGGTTGCCAGGTCGAGAATCGACCTGAACGGACGGATCCTGCGGGCGGTGATGATCGCCTGGGCGCGTTTTTCGCCGATGCCGGGAACACTCATGAGCTGATCGAGTGTTGCCGTGTTGATATCGACCGGCGCTGCTTTCGATGCCGGAAACCCTCGTTCCAGGGCCAGTTGAAGGGGTGAGAGTTCCGATGCTGTCGAGGCGGCCTGAATCGCTTCGGGAACAGCCGGCGGAATTGGCTGAATCTGCAGACCGCCGCGGTCCATG
>JAGOCE010000190.1:0-4006 GCA_017998915.1 Candidatus Ozemibacteraceae bacterium | reverse complement strand
CGATGCCGGAAACCCTCGTTCCAGGGCCAGTTGAAGGGGTGAGAGTTCCGATGCTGTCGAGGCGGCCTGAATCGCTTCGGGAACAGCCGGCGGAATTGGCTGAATCTGCAGACCGCCGCGGTCCATGATGCCGAGCCAGAAGTCGGCAACATGCTTCACCGCCGCCGCATACTGTGGATGAACCACGTCGTCGAGCTCGAAAATACCGTTGCCGCCTCGATAGGCCGCGCCGATACGCATGTAATGCGGCGCGGCGGCTCGCGCCATCTCGACGACGCGCCGTTCGGGGTCTGTCACCGGCTCATAGCTGGTCGGAACGGGAACGGGGATGCGCGTCATCCGGCTCTGGACATCCTTCTCGAACCTGGAATGGTAGTCGCTCTCGGCGATGTCCGCCTCGCTTCCGGCGGTGTGCAGAGGTTGGTTGAGATCGGCGACGTAGTGGGCGAGGAGACCCATCGTGTAGGCGGCTTCCGGGCCCGGCCCCCGCTCTCTGAGCTGCTGCGCGGCCTGGTTGAAGAGTTCGCTGATCCGCATGACCGAGTCGTGTCCCGAGCGGCTGTTGACGTGATACACATGGTTCATGAAATCCTTGATGACCATGTCGGGGTCGGTCGAGCCCTTCATCATCAGATCCTTGTGAGGGCGGAACCGCTCCTGAAACGGCGTCGGCAGGAATGAAAGGGCGTCGGAGACGATCTTCCGGTGCGTGTGAAACGACCAGGCCGCGGCGGGCAAAGCGCACGCCGCGAACAGGATGGGAAGCAGCAGAAACGCCGCTGCCGGCGCGTGCCCGAGCGGCATATCCGCGCTCATCACCGCGAACAGGATGGGAAGCAGCAGAAACGCCGCTGCTCTGGCCGCGCGCATGGAGAAAGGGTGTAAATCAGGCATGAAGGGGCGCCTCCGTTTCGATGCTCTCATTGTATGCTCTGCCGCTCATTGGGGCAAATACGCAGATCCTTGTGGTATAGTTGATCCGGAGGCCGATCACCATGTGTCCCGATGTCGCACCGCAAGCCGATCCCAAGCCTGCTTCGCCACCTGAAGCGCCGGCCGCTCCGGCATCTTCGCAGGAAAGCGCCGCGCCGGCCGGCAAGGCTGAAACGCCCTCCCCGTCGACCTCTCAGCCTGCCGAGCCTGCCCCCGACCAGGATCTTCTGCGGCTCGAATCGTTCGACTGGCGTCGCGCCGTTGTTCTCAGGCTCCAGAACGGACGTCATCCCGACCCGGTGATCGAGGACATCCTCCGGCGCCGGCTCGATCTGGACCGTGAAGAGTTTCAGGGGCCCCTGCCGGTGCGGGTTCTCTGCACCCTCGCCTTCGTGTTCATCGCCTGCATTATTGCCTGGATCGCCGGCTGGAGCGCTTTTTCGCTGCTCGGCTGGGACGGCTGGGTTCTCGGTTTTTCCGGTCTCATGACCACGGTCCTGGCGGTGGCGCTCGGCGTCGCGGCGTTTCAGCCGGTACGTATCTACGACGAGATCGGCGCTGTCGCGAAAGCCCAGCAGAAATTCGACGAACTGCGGCGGCACGTGGACGAACTCCGGTACAGCAAGCGCAGAAGCCGGTCCTGAGAAAATCCGGGAAAAGAAAAACCCCGGCCGGAACGTCGACCGGGGCTCGTCGCTGATCGAACCGATCACCAGATGGCGTGAACCTCGCCCGTCAGCGGGATCCAGGTCACTTTGTAGCTGCGGCCGGACGCCTGGATGTGAAAGCGGACCTTGGCGGTTTTCAGATCGTATGGGGCGACCTTGAACTCGGTGGTCTGCGCGATCGAGACGCGATGGGCGCGATCAAGATGTCCCAACTTCGCGGAGAAGTCGAGGTTCATCGGGGACTGGGATCTGGCCCACCGGACGGTTTCCCTGCCGTCGATCGCGGCGTCGATGTACTCGACGTTGTCCAGGATGGCCTTGCCCTTGAGGCAGGTCATCTTGAAGCGGATGCGGTCGATTTCCTTCTGGTCGCGGGTCCAGCCCAGGAGAAGCTGATCGAAGCGGACGAGAACCTTGCCGTCGAGATACAGCGAATGGTTCTGTTTCGTATAGCTACCGGCTTCGGCGGAGGCGGCCATGACGAGGAACGCGGCCAGGACGACGAGGAGAAGGGACAGTTTTTTCATTGGTACAAGCTCCTTTCACGATTCGGCCGGGTCTTGAATATGTGTTTCTGACAGCCCGACCGTATTTCCCGTCCAATCTGCCCTAATTGTTATGAAATTGCAACCGGGTTGACCCGGTTCCGTGTTTGACGATACCGTACCCCTGACGAAGCCCGCCTCGGGGGGAGATGATCGATGGAATCGCGTGAGAAGCTGATGGCGTTGTTCGAGGAAATGGCGGACCTGCTGGAACTGGCGGGCGCGAATCCCTTCAAGGTGCGCGCCTACCGGAACGCCGCGCGGACTCTCCAGACGCAGGCCGTTCCGCTGAAGCAGCTTCTCGAATCACCGCCAAAAGGCTTCGGGGAATCAATGTGCAGGCATGTTGGCGAATTCATCGGGTCGGGAAGGCTGGCCGAGATGGATGAGCTGAAGGCCTCGTTCCCGCCGGGGCTGTTCGAGATGATGCGCGTTCCCGGCCTCGGTCCCAAAAAGGTAGGGCTTCTCCGAGACAAGCTCGGCATCGACGACCTCGCGAAACTCGAGGCCGCCTGCGCCGACGGGCGGATCGTCGCGCTCAAGGGCTTCGGCGAAAAGAGCGTTAAAAATATACTAGAAGGTATAGAATTTATCAGGAAGTTCAGCGGCCGCTTCCTCTATGCCGATGCAGAAACCGTCGTAAACGGCCTGCTCGAATGGCTTCGCCGGGAAGCGCCGGGCGCCGATTACCATGTCGCGGGAAGTTTCCGCCGATGCCGGGAAACGGTCGGCGACCTCGACGTGCTCGCCGCGACGGACGGCGGCCCGGCCGTGATGGCCGCATTCCTGAAGTTTCCCGGCGCCGCGAAAACGATCGCGTCGGGAGAGACGAAATCGTCGCTTTTGCTGGAAAACGGCCTGCAGGTCGATCTGCGGGTCGTTCCGCCCGAGTCGCTCGGGCCGGCGCTCTGCTACTTCACCGGCTCGAAGGAGCACAACACGCAGATGCGCTCGCTCGCCCTCGCGAAAGGGCTCAAGCTGAACGAATACGGCCTTTACGACGGGGAGACGGCCCCGCCCATGGCGACGGAAGAGGAAGTCTACGAGGCGCTCGGCCTCGCGTGGGTCGCCCCCGAACTTCGCGAGGGGCTGGGCGAGGTCGAGTGGGCCGGCTCGGGGAGCCTGCCGGCCCTCGTCGGACCGCACGATCTGAAGGGTGCCATTCACGCCCATACCACCGCCTCCGACGGGGTGGAGGAACTCGACGGCATGGCTGCCGGTGCGCGGGCGCTCGGCTGGAGCTGGCTCGGCATAAGCGACCACTCGGTTTCGGCGCATTACGCGGGCGGCCTCGGCTCGGCGGAGATAAAAAAGCAGTGGCAATATATCGACGCCTGGAACCGGAAACACGCCGGCGGCGGCCTCATTCTTCTGAGAGGTGTCGAGAGCGATATCAGGCCGGACGGATCGCTCGATTACCCGGCGGAGATCCTCGAAGGGTTCGATTTCGTCATCGCCTCGGTCCACTCGGGGTTCACGATGCCGCGCGACGAGATGACCCGGCGCGTGATCCGGGCCGTGGAAAACCCCTTCACAAGCGTACTCGGCCATCCCGAAGGCAGGCTGCTGCTCGCCCGTGACGGCTATGAGATCGACCTGGACCGCGTGCTCGAGGCCTGCCTCGCGAACCGGGTCGCCGTCGAGATCAACGCCCAACCCCAGCGGCTGGACCTCGACTGGCGGCGGATTCGCGCCTGGCGCGAGCGGGGGCTGACATTCGTCATCGGCCCCGATGCCCACGACCGTGAGAGCCTCGCCTATATCCGGTTCGGCCTGGGCATCGCCCGGAAGGGCGGCCTGGAAGCCGGACAGCTCCTGAACGGCATGACCTCCGACGAGGCGACGGCCTGGTTCCGCGGA
>JAGOCE010000189.1 GCA_017998915.1 Candidatus Ozemibacteraceae bacterium | reverse complement strand
AGCCGAGGGCCTCGATCAGTTCGTCTTCCGTCGCTTCGGCGGAGCCGGACTCGACCATCGTGATGGCCTGTTCGGTCCCTGCGACGACCATTTCGATCGTACTGTGTTCGAGATCGGCGGGCGACGTGTTGAGAATCAGCTTGCCTTCGACCTTGCCGACGCGCACGGCCCCGATCGGGTTGTCGAACGGGATCGACGAGATCAGCAGGGCGCAGCTCGCGGCGTTCATCGCGAGAATGTCGACCTGGTTGACGAGATCGTAGGAGAGGACGATGCCGACGATCTGGACGTCGTTGAAGAAGTGATCGGGGAAGAGCGGCCGCAGGGGCCGATCGATGAGGCGGCTGGTGAGGATTTCCTTGCCGGTCGGGCGGCCTTCGCGCTTGAAGAACCCACCGGGAATGCGGCCGGCGGCGTAGGTCTTCTCGAAGTAGTCGACCGTCAGCGGGAAGAAGTCGCAGCCTTCGCGAGGTGCTTTGCTCGCGACGGCGGTTCCGATGACAACCGAATCTCCGGCGCGAACGACAACAGCGCCGTCAGCCTGATTGGCCATCAGGCCGGTTTCGAACGTGACGGTCTGGTTGGGCAGCGAACAGGCGGTTATCTGTACCTGATGTTCCATGAATGCTCCTTAGCGGCGGATGCCGAGGCGCTTGATCAGGGACTGGTAGCGCTCGTAATCCTTCTCGCGCAGGTAGCTGAGGTGGCGCTTGCGGGAGCCGATCATCTTGAGCAGGCCGCGGCGCGAATGATGGTCTTTCGGATTCTTCTCGAAGTGGGCAGCCAGGTTGTTGATGCGGGTGGTCAGGATGGCCACCTGGACCTCGGGCGAGCCCGTGTCTTTTTCGGTCTTCTGGTAGTCATGAATGACCTGGGTTTTGGATTCTTTGGTGATGGACATTGCTATGTCGCTCCTTTATCATCTCGCCAACCCAAGTATCGACGCCAGGGTACGACCCTAGGAAGACGGTCTTGCAAGTATACCACAACTCCGGGAAAAATGCAGTTATTGACAAACGGCTCCAGAGACGGCGATAATGCCGTCACGCGCGCGGCGTTTCCGACCTTGTGCCTTTCGCCGGATTTCTGTTTCCCGGCCGCCCAGCGCAACCCGCGGGAAGCGGGCATGCCCGGCTCTTTTTTCGGCCGGCGGCAGCAACTGAACTGGAAGGACGACGCATCGACATGCATACGCTCGCTATCGAAAAAATGACCTACGGTCTCGACGCCCTGGCCCGGCTTGACGGCAAGGTTCTGTTCGTTCCCTACGCGGCGCCGGGCGACACCGCCGAGATCGAGGTCACCGAAACGAAGTCGGATTACCTGCGTGGCCGCGTATCAAAGATCGTTACGCCATCGGATGCGCGGCGCGAGTCGCCCTGCCCGAATTTCCCGGCCTGCGGCGGCTGTCACTGGCTCCATCTGAAGCCCGAGCATCAGCGCCGCGAGAAGGAAGCCATGCTCCGTTGGCTTGTCAAGCCGTTGAACCCGGGAACCGTCTACCCGATCGAGCCGCTTCCGACGGCCCGCTACCGGAACAAGATGGAGCTGAAGGTCGCCGTTGCCGAAGACGGCACGGTCACGCTCGGCAATTACATGTACCACACACATGACGTCGTTTCCATCCGGGGCTGTCAGGTCCAGTGCGCCGAGAACATGGAAGCGTATGAGGCCCTTTCCGAGTTTCTGAACCAGTCCGAGAACCGGGGCATGGCCGGAAATATCGTTGAAATCATGGTTCGGACGCTCGGGCCGCAGCAGCAGATGATGGTCACGCTCAAGGCCACGCCCGACGAAACGACGCTGAATGCCTGGCGCGGCTACCACGACGCGCACCAGAAGCTGGGCCGGCTCGAAGTCGCCGCTCCCGACGCCGTCTACCTCACCCTCATGCGCGAGCAACAGCCGTTCACCTTCATGAAGCGCAACTGGACGGTGTCTCCGCGGTCCTTCTTCCAGAACAACCTCGAAGGAGCCGAGGCGATCTTCTACACGCTCATCTCGATCTACGAAGCCACCCAGCAGCGCGGCAAGTTCCTCGACCTGTACTGCGGCGTGGGCATCCAGACGGTGCTTCTCGAGAGCCGCTTCGACGAGGTGGTCGGTGTCGAGTGCAACGAGGATTCATACCAGGACGCGCTGAAGAACCAGAAAGTCCGCAACCCCTCGCGCTCGCGCTTCTACTGTAAAAAAGTCGAGTCTATATTTGGCTCCCCCCTCACGAAGGGCAGCCTTGCCGCCATCCATCTGAACCCGCCGCGCACGGGCCTTTCCCAGCGGGTGATGCGCGGTCTCATGGGCGTCAAGCCCCGGATGATGTCGTATCTGTCCTGCAACCCCATGACCTTCAAGCGCGACGCGCAGGCGATCATGCAGATGGGATACCAGCTCGAGCAGGTGTATGCGTTCGATCTCTTCCCCGGAACGTTCCACCTCGAGATTCTCGGAGTGTTCTCACGCTGATCCGACGGCTGCACCAGCAGACATGAAGATTCAAGCCGCCAGCCAGGAACGGCCCCCGTCGCGCATCCTCGTCGTCGAAGACGACCGTGATGCGAACGATCTGCTCGAGCAGACGCTGACTGACGAGGGCTACCAGGTGCACCAGGCGTTCGACGGTCTCGACGGTCTCGAAGCCGTTTCGAACTTCCAACCGGACCTGATGCTGCTCGACCTGATGATGCCGCAGATGAACGGAATCGAGCTCTGCCGCAAGCTGCGCGCCGATCCGGCGACCCGTTCCCTGCCCATTCTCCTGCTCACGGCCAAGGATTCGCTCACCGAGAAGATCACCGGCTTCGAGGCCGGCGGCGACGATTACATCACCAAGCCATTCGTGATCGGCGAGCTATTGGCGCGCATCAAAGCCCATCTGCGCATGCGAAGACTCAAGAATGATCTCGAGCTTTCGGAAGCGCGATACCGGAGTCTCGTCGAGCAGTCCCCCGACGCCCTGCTGCTCCTTTCGACCAGGCTGGAACTGCTGTTTCACAATTCCCGCTTCGTGGAACTCCTCAGGGGGAAAACAACGGAAGCGTTCACCGGGCGCGAGCTGACAACGCTCTATCCGGTTTCAGACCTGTTCCGCGAGATCGCAGCAGTCGCCGAGCAGGCCTCGAAAGCCTCCGCTCCGGTCGACCGCACCGTTCAGCTGTCCTCTTCGAACCAGGGAACGCTTCACCTCGAGATGCGGTGTTCCCCGATCAAGAACGCCGCCGGCGCGGTCGCGATGCTGCAGGTGGTCATTCGCGACGTGACGCAGCGCCGCTCGATGGAAGCTGCGCTGATCCAGGCCGAAAAGATCAACTCTCTCGGCATCCTGACCGCCGGTATCGCCCACGAGGTGAACAACCCTCTGACGGGCATATCTAATGCTATACAATTAATTCGCAACTCCGACCAGAGCAGCCGTCGGCACGAAGAGCTGTGCGATCTCATCCTGTCGAACATCGGCCGCATCGCGAAGATCGTCAAGGACCTCCACATCTTCGCCCACGGCCGGGACGTCTCTCCGGAAGTGTTCCAGCTGCAGGATACGGTCGACGAAACCGTCAAGCTCGTCCGGTATCAGGACACGGAGCGGCGCATCGAGTTCGCCTGGGAAGCCCCGCAGGAGAAGCTGTTCATTTACGGCGACCCCCACCAGTTCCAGCAGGTCTTGGTCAACCTGCTGCTGAACGCCGTCCAGGCGATCACAGGGCCGGGGCGCATCAGCATCTCGCTCGAGCGCCAAGGGGCTTCCGCCCGTATTCAGGTCAGCGACACCGGCTGCGGCATTCCCGCGGCGCAGCTGGGCAGGGTCTTCGACCCCTTTTTCACGACGAAGCGCGACTGGAAGGGAACCGGCCTCGGTCTCGCGGTCTCCTACCGTATCATCCAGCTGTTCAAAGGCACCCTGACCGTCCAGAGCACGGTCGGCAAGGGAACGACGTTCGTCATCTCCCTGCCGCTGTATCAGCGCTCCACCTGACGCAGGAGCAACCGGGCCCGGTTTTCCCAGTCGGTCAGCTTCGTCGACCGTCTGGCCGCTTCTTCCCCCCGACGCCGCGCATCGGCGGCTGCAAGAAACGCTTCGCGCATGCGGCGGCGAAGAGAGGCAACGTCCGGCTCGGCAACGCGGCAGGCAGGCGACCCCGGAAACAGCGCATCGGCCGGCTGATCGGTCTCATGCGTTTCGACAAGATATCCCGTCTCCTCGTCGAGCGGCGCGACAGCCCGCACGGATACGGGGGCAATGACCGGGACTCCGCAGGCATGCGCCTCGCGGACCCTGAACCCGGTGAATGGAAGACGGTCCGGGCAGATGAGGGCATTCGAGCCGGCGATCAGGCCGGCAAGGTCGTCCTCCTCCCAGAAGCCTTCAAGCACTGAAACGGGGGCGAACAGGCGATTCAATGCTCCCAGGCGCATCGCGAGGTCGGAAATTTCGTAAGAAAGCCGCTTTTTCAGCCGCGGCAGGTGGGAAAGCTTGATCACGAGCCGAACCGGTTCGGCCGCGCGGAACTCCTCGACCCAGGCGCGCAGAAGAAGATCGATGCCGTGCCGGCGGAGGGGTGAGATCACCGAGATGAACGTGAACGCCTTCGGCTTCTCCAGCCGCCCGGTCGGCCAAACCGCCTTCGAGCTGAACACCGTGGGGCTCACCGCGGGCTCGAGGACGGTTATTATATTCTTTGATATTTTTTCTTTCCGAAGACTGGCCGCATGGGCTTCCGTCGGCACGAACAAGCGCTCCGGCCGGCGGAGAGCCCGGCGCTCGACGTCGCTCAGGCGGTCGGGATTGAACGCCGTCAGCGCCCAGTAGCGGCCGCTTTCAACCCGTTCCGGCAGGGCGAATGCCGGCAGGCACACCATCCTGATGTTTCCGGCGGTCGGCCGCTGAGCAAGGATCTCGAGGAAATTCGGAAGAACGAAGGTCTCGTCGTGATCATAGGATTTGCGCACCTGGAGCGCCAGGGGCAGTTCGATGCCTCGTGAGGACATCAGAAGCTCACGGCCGAATCTTCCCGACGCGGTGAGAGAGGAAACATCGCACTCGAAACAGATCCGTTCCCGCGTTCCGGACACGTCCGGCCGCCTGTTCGCCGCGGGAGGTCTCCTCCGGGCAGGGCGCTCGGCATCTGTCGGAACCGGCTCGCGCCGATCGGCATCCTCGTGTTTCGGGGGTCGCGTCGAAAAAATTCGTTTCATGCCGCCTTCTCTTTCAGCCGTCGTTCCGCGGCTCCGGCCGATAGCCGCGCGAAACCGGACCGGTCGAGGCCGAAGAGGCCGAAGCGGCTGGCATGCTTCCCGTAGTCCCCGTGGTAATCGCTGCCGCCGCTCATGAGCCAGCCGTTCTCGGCCGCCAGCCGACGGAAAAACTCGAACTGCTCGGGCGTATGCTCGGAATAATGGGCCTCCACGCCGTCCCAGGGGTGGTCCTTGATGAGGTCCCAGGTGGAGGGCCAGTCGGAGATCAGCCCGGGATGCGCGATGAACGCCATGCCGCCCGCCCCGTGAATGGCCGCAATGCCGTCCTCCGGGAGGACGTGCTTTTTCTGGACGTATGCCGGCCGCCCGCGCCGGAGATACTGCTCGAACGCCTGCTGAAAATCGGGTATCGCCCCGATCTCGACCAGATACCGCGCGACATGGGGCCTGCCGAGGACTTTTTCGGTCGATGCCATGAACCGCTCGCGGAGCGGCTCCATCGGAAATCCGAGGTGCTGTAGGCGGTCGATGATCTCCATGGCCCGGTGAAACCGGTGTTGTTTCTGATTTTCCAGGAGGTTGACAAGCGATGCTGACGTCTCGTCGAGGAACAGGCCAACCACGTGAAGTGAAATGTCTTTTCCCGGCCAGCCGCACGAGAGCTCGATGCCTGCAACGAGATCGATACCGGCATCGGCCGCCGCGAGGCGGGCTTCGGGAACCCCCGCGAGCGTGTCGTGGTCGGTGAGTGCGATCGCCATCAGGCCGATTTCGGCCGCCTGCCGCACGATCTCCGCCGGAGAGAACACGCCGTCCGATGCGGTGCTGTGCACGTGAAGATCGGCGAAAATTCCGGCCGCGACGGCCGGCTTGAGGGCTTCCTGAGCGGAAGTGGCTGTAGACATGGATGCGGTTCCCCTTTCGAACGGTCGCCGGAGGACGGCAACGGTTCGACGATGTTACATGCGGCGGCGGCCGTACGTCCAGACCCCGGCCGAATTTTCCAATCGCCACGGAGGCTGATTTTTGACAGATCTGCACCGTTTGGCTATACTACGATTGTCCACAGACCGCCGGGACAGACATCTGATGAACCCCGGGAGCCTCGAACAATCGTGATTGCACACGGCATCTCCTCCGCCAGGGCGCCATATATCGCGGGCCTTCTCGTGCTCGTATTGGTCGTCGCCGGCGCACTCCCCCTGTCGGCTGCGAGCCGCAATCTGCTTCCGCGGCTTCCCGAGTTCGTTCTCGAGCGTGGGCATTCTGACGCATTCCAGGTGGTCGAATGCGAAGCGAAAAGCCGTCTTCTCGATGAAACCGCAGAAAGCAGCGTCCGGATCATCCTGAAAAACGTCAGCGGCAAACCGGTCGAGAGCTCGCTCAAGATCCGCGTTCTGTATCTGACCGGTGACACGGCGGCCCAGCTCGAAGTGAACGACCGCCCCGTCAGGTATGACCGCGCAAACCCCCGACTCCCTTTTTCTCTCGAACCCGATCAGGAAATCACGCTTCAGCTCAAAGCTCGTCACGGCATTCAGTACAGCCTCGAGGCGGCAAACCGGGAACAACAGCAGCAGGTGGCGCTCCAGGATGCAACCCCGAAAAAGCGCGGATTCGCCCTCGACGAACTCCGTTCCCTGTTCGACAACGAGAAGTTCGGCAAGCGCTTCATGGTCGGCCCGCTCATCTCGAAATGGGGCATCTTCCCCGTCGATTTCCGGAACGTGAAGATCAGCATCGTCACCCCATCCGATTTCGATGCGATCCTGCCTGATCCCTCGCTCTGGCAAAGCCGCCGGGACGGCAGGAACACGACATTCACCTTCGAGGGCACGGACGGCTTCGCTACGGCGATTTTCCTGCCGGTTGCCGACGCCGAGCAGTTCCGGCAAGCCCAGTCAGCGTCGGGATCATCCTCCGTCACTCCCTGACGGCATTTTCTCTCCCGCGAGCCAACGCAGCCACCACGGCGGCGAACGCCTGAAGCACACCCCATATCAGCCCAAGGCGCAGAAGCGTTCCAACGCCACCCGCCGGAATTGGGCCGCACAGCTCCGTGCAGATGCCCGTGACCGGTTTTGCCCCGACGAGACCGATGACGACCCAGCAGCCGATCGGAAACAGCAGCCGCGCGACATCCCGGCCCGATCCGGCAGTCAGCGTCATAGCCGCCGTCAGCAGGCACACCTGAAGGACAGACGATCCCGCCGCCCCCCAACCGACGCCCGCCGGGCCGATGCGAGCAACGAGCAGGTAGTCGAGGCACACCTGGGCCGCGGTGCAGGCAAGCCCTACGATGAACGGCAGCCGGAACCGGCCGGCCGCGAAGCAGATGCGATTCAGGAGCATCGTCACGGAGACCGGAAACAACGCCCATCCGTAGGCCCGGAGCAGATCGGCCGTGAAGGACGCGGCCGCGGCATCGAACCGGCCCCGTCTGTATAC
>JAGOCE010000188.1 GCA_017998915.1 Candidatus Ozemibacteraceae bacterium | reverse complement strand
CGCCTGATGCCAGGCGGGCCTTTCCGCGCGGTGTGTTCACCTCCGCTACGCTGGGAAGCACATACTCCGGTCCCGGGGTGGTCGGGCGCGCAGCCAGTTGTCGACGGCATTCCTCCGGCCATTCGAAGGGGTGGTCGACCATCGACGGAATCAGGCTCGTAAACGATGCGAGCCAGGCGAACTCCTCCCGGTTTTTCCGCGC
Source organism: Candidatus Ozemibacteraceae bacterium (assembly GCA_017998915.1). GTDB lineage: Bacteria > Muiribacteriota > Ozemobacteria > Ozemobacterales > Ozemobacteraceae > MWAR01. Next base: position 7,487 of record JAGOCE010000188.1, on the reverse strand, counting down.
CGTTTCCGCATCAGAAGAGGCTTCCAATGCTCGCCGATACAGATAGGCATGAAGTCGGAGAGCGAAAGGATCCTGCTCTTTGCCCGTGACGCCCACCACGGCGCTGGTGTCGGTTTTCACCTGGTCTGCGCGGGCGAGCAGTTCATCGATCCGGCCTTTCCAGCCGTTTGGTGATTTCGCGTCTTCTTCGAACACGACTTCCGCGACTGGTTCGAGATCGAGGTGCAGATCGCGGCTTGTTTCCTGGACGACCTCGTTCAGCCGCGCCTGCCACTGTCCATCTCCGATCACCGGATGCCCAGCGGGCGTTTCTGCCGAAAGAGCCGGTGTGAGCGCGGCACACGCGATCATTCCCGCAAAAGCCAGCAGAGAGCGTATTTCCCAAAGAGCGCGCTTCGGGCGGATTGATGTCATTTCGACCTCCGGTGTGAACTGCCGTCACGATGGATTTCTGATTCCCGCTACTTTATCATAGGACATCATGATCCACACCGAACGCAAGGCATGAATACCGCATTGCACAAGGAGGGGAAGACAATGCCTGGTTGGCATGGGCGATTGATTGCCGGATTGATCATCCTCTTGGAAGTATTCAGTCACGGGCAAGCGGTTGCCGCCGAAGAGGCCGGAAACGCGCTTCCCTCATCTCTCGAATGCGTTTCCCGGGCGCTGGATGTGGTGGCCCGGCGCAGCGACGCCGAGTTTCGCGCTCGTGTCGGGGCCCGCCTGCCGCGCGATATGGATCTGTGGCAACTCCAGTTCGAATGGGCCGTTCGGCGCGCCCGCCTTGTTTCCCCCAGGGAATTTGCTGCGGAGAACCTGGCGGCCACGATCGACGAAGCCCTTCTGGCGCTGTCTGAGCGACCGTGCTGCGCGAACCGGGCCAAGCGAGAACTGAACCGGCTTCTCGACGAATCCGAAAATCTTCGTATCGTTGCGCATCTTCCCATCGTTCGGTTGATTCTGGACGGGGCGGTCGCCCTCGAGGACGGAGTGCGCTCGAGCGGAGTTGCGACCGCGCCCATTGATCCCCTGCGGGATGCTCGCCGCCTTGTCAACCGCATCGATTGGGAATCGGCTCTTCGAACGATGCCCGACACGCCGTGGCTCGTGTATGGCGAGCAGACCTGGAGCGACTGGGCGGAAACGGCGGCTTGGATCGCCGCGGACGCGGATGGGCGTCAAATCGGGCCTGAGCTGCTTCGCGAGATTCATCGCCGGGCTCTGGCTCATCACTATTTTCGCGGCTATGAAGTTCGACGGATCGAGGCCGCCGCTGCACGGGGCGATGTTTCCCAACGAGAGGTGCAAGAGCTGCTTTCGCGCATCGCATCGGGAGCCCGGATCGTTTTTTCGGGTGTCGATCAATCGACGTTGCCGGGCCGTTATCGAATCGATCCTCTCGATGACTTTCCCCATGACGGAGAAAGGGTGCTACCGGATGGACGGCGTGTCTTGACGGCATGGGAGTGCCGGATGCTCGGCAAACTCCGCTGGTGGAGCGTTGCGATCCCGCCGCGGGAGATCGTCCGGGGAATGTTCGTCGGTCGCTTTCTCTACCCGCGCGGACCGGTGATCGAACGGGAGGTTGGAGCTGTTTTCCGTCGCGTGAATCGTGAGCTTACCGTGGCTTGCACTGCCAAAGACGTGGTCAAGGTTGTTGCGGAGATGACGAAGGAGTTGCTTGCCATCCACCCATTCATCGATGGAAACGGTCGCTGTGTCCGGTTACTCGGCGATCTGATCCTCCGGCGCCGAGGATTGCCGCCCCCCGTGTTTCTTCCGGAAAACGAACTGCTGATCCCCCTCGATCGGCTGACCGACATGTATGTGTCGGGAATGCGGGAATGGTGAAATGTGTGCTGGAGATCTTTCGCTAGACCCCCCGATTATCTGCTATACTCTACAAACGATCTCTTTTTCACCGGGAATCACGTGGTGTTTTGAAATCCTGTTAACAGAGTATGGAGAAAAAATGATTTCATCACTGAAAACATCGGCGATCATCGTTCTTGGTGCGGTGGGTTTCTTCATGTCCGCTTCCGGCGCCATCGCTCTGGAGCCCAGCGCAATGGAAACTCCCGAGGAGATATTCAGACAGCTCAATGAGCGCATCGATGCCCTCGAGCAGCTCGACTCACGGAATCAGGCCGATTGCTTCAAGATCCGCATTCTGGCCGACAAGCTCTTCCAAGCAGGATTTTCCGACGATTACACGGTTCCCCGCACTGCTGCCTCCACGAGATTCACGCCCGGTGATGGTTTGTATGCCGTCTGCGAGAACCTTTCCGATGAACAGCTCATCGGCGAACTGAACGAGATCACCGGTCGGCAGCAGACATCGATCGGCTATCAGGGCGCACAAGACGTCATTTTCTCGAAGCTTGACAACGAAAACGGCGAAGTGGAATGCGTTTACACGGGGAAACGAATCAAAACGCAGGGCGAGCCTTCCGCCACCATCATGAATGTCGAACATACCTGGCCCCAATCCCAGGGAGCCGTCGGTATCGCCAAGGCCGATCTCCATCATCTCTTCCCTGCTGATGCACGGGCCAACGGAATTCGCGGGAACAATCCCTTCGGCCTCGTGGACAGCCCCGAATGGGAGGAAGGCGGAAGCAAGTCCGACGGGTCGGTGTTCGAGGTTCGACCCCAGCACCGAGGCAATGTCGCCCGGGCCAAGTTCTATTTCGCGGTTCGTTATAAGAAAAAGATCCCGCCTACCGAAGAAAAGGTCCTTCGCGAATGGAACGCCCAGGATCCGGTCGACGACAACGAGCGCAAGCGCAATGACAGCATCGAGAACCTCCAGCACAACCGGAATCCGTTCATCGACAAGCCCGAATTCATCGAAAGAATCTCCGACTTGTAACCTGTTGCACGAACTTCTTCGCGAAAGCCGCTTCAGAAATCGAAGCGGCTTTCGTTGTCAAGGCCGTCGGGAGAGAGATGCCAATCGTTAGGAACATGCTGCGATGGTCGAGACGTGGGAAATGAGTGGGAATCATGGTATGTTGTCCGCGATGCAACCAGTCGCGCCGATCTCCGTCATCATTCCTGCTTTTAATCCCGGGCGATTTCTCGCCGAAGCGCTGGCGTCGGTCCAGGCCCAGACCGTCCATCCGCTGGAGGTTCTGCTCGTCGACGATGGGTCCGAGCCTCCGATTGCCATACCCCCCGCTATATCTTTGCCGATCCGCCTGATCAGGCAGGCCAATGCGGGGCAGGCCGCCGCCCGTAACCTGGGGATGAAGGAAGCGAAAGGGGAGTGGCTGGCCTTTCTCGATGCCGATGACGTCTGGCATCCGGAAAAGCTCGCCCGCCAATGGGACGTGGCACGCGAGGTGCCGACCTCGACCATCATCGGTTGCCGCGCCGTTCTGATCGATGCCGGCGGAAACTTCATCGGCACCGGGCCGGGTGCGATGTCGGGCCGTACAACGACGCTGTCACGGGAGGAGTTCGTCCGGAACGCTCCGCTCGCGCTCCTGGTTCCCAGCATGGCGATGGTCAGGAACGCTGCCGCGGTCACAGAACCCGGCTTCGACACCCGCTTCCAGCCGATCGAGGACCTGGTCTTTTTCGATGAGCTTCTCTCCGATTCGCAGACCCGCTGCGCCATCGTGGAACGGGCGCTTCTAAAGCGGCGGATCCATGGGGCCAGCCTGACGCTCCGATATCGCGAGATGCATCGCAGCTATCTTGCCTGGGCGCATCATGCCGTCTCGGGAAACCTCGAAGCATCCGTCGCAACCGACATGCAGGCGACCGCGCGGTTCGTTACCGCGATGTCGGCCCTTCATCACGATGCCTTTTCCGAGGCCCGGCAGCTGCTGAAACAGGCCATCCGGGTGCGGCCGAGGCCCGCCATGCTGATGTTTTTCGCCCTGACCTTTTTTCCTTCCGGAGCGATCAGGCTCCTGCGACGGTGCAAGCAGGCATCCGCGTCGGCACATGCCGGAAACCTCTGGAAAGGGAAGGCGCGGGATACCTCGACATGACAGCCCGCGCCCTGAAATGGCGGCGATTCCGTGAAACCCCAGAGAAAAATTCTATCGTGAGTCGTATAAATGAGATGACGCGCGAAGTTTGATTTCCCGCCGGCAAAGGGCTATCATGCCCCACTGATCACGTTTTCCGATGGGCTTGTCGTTCCTCGGCAAAGGGGGCTGAAGATGAATCTGCTGGCTCGAACACTCTACGGTCTGAAGGATTCCGCCTGGGGACTGGCGTTGCAGAAATCCCCGCTCGCCCATCGGCTGTTCGATGAACTCGCCAGGGGGTTCTTCCTTCCCCTGCTCGGCGTCCCCATCGACCTCGATGTCAGGATCGCCCTCGGTGGCCGGCAGCGTGCCCCCGAACTGAAAACGGCGCACCCTCTGAAAGAAGGCGAGTTTTCCCTCCTGTTGATCCAGCCCCCCCTGCCGGACAACCTTCGGCAAAAGCGCCTGGTGCCGATCGGCATCGCCGCGCTGGCGGCCTGGGTGCGCCAGGAGTTTGCCGGAAGCCCCGTGAATGTCGGCATTCTCGATGCCCAGAGCCAGAACCTTTCCATCGCCGAGATCCTTCCGCTCGTGACGGCCTGGAAGTGGGACGCCGTCGGGCTCAGCTTCATGAGCTGCCAGGCCGAGATTTCCCGGGACCTGGCACGGGCTCTGCGGGCAAACCTCCCGGGAACCACCCTGCTTGGCGGCGGCAATCATCCGACGGCTGCCCCCGAAAGTGTCGCCGATGTTTTCGATTATCTCGTTCTCGCCGAAGGGGAAGTCACTCTCGGCGAATTCATCCGGCGGCGCCTCGCCGGCCAGGATGTCAGCGACCTTCCGGGCCTGGCGTTTCGGGGAGCCGACGGGAAGCTGTTCCGGACTCCCGAACGTCCGTTCGAGCCTGATCTCGACCGCTTTCCCGACATGGCCTGGGACCTCCTGCCGATCCATGCCTATGACTGGCCCCTCCACGTGGTGGGTGGAAAGCGGCTTCCCGTCATGGCTTCCCGGGGGTGCCCCTATGGCTGTACCTTCTGCGCCTCCCCGGGCCATTGGCGACGCCAGGTGAGATATCGCTCGGCGCGGCGCGTGTTCGAAGAGATACAGCGCCTCCAGCGGGAATATAAAACCGATTATTTTCATTTCAAGGACGACAACTTCGGGATCAAAACGGAGTTTGTCGAGGAGTTCTGCCGGCTGGCGATCGATGCCAAATTGGGCATCACCTGGATCTGCACGGATCGGGCAACGCATATCATTCGCTATAAAAAACTGCTCCCACTCATGCGTGAAGCCGGCTGCATCGGGATTGAGGTGGGCATCGAATCCGCGGACCCTGTTGCATACCTCGAATACAACAAACAGCAGGAACTCGAAGAAACCGAGATCGCCATCCAGCTCCAGCGCGAGGCGGGGATGGTCCCGCAATACACGTATATGGCTTTTGCGCCTGGGGAGACGATCCCGACCTACTACATGCAGAAGCGGCTCTTCGACCGCATCCACGCCGACATACCGTTCCCCCGGTTCTTCCAGCCGCTTCCCTTCAGATTATATATTGGTCAGTTTGCCACATCCTATCCCAATACCGGGTTTTTCCGCGACAGGGAGAAGCTCGGCCTCTCGATGGTCGACGATCCCAATCTGGCCCATCATTTCAATATCACGTTCCTGCCGCATTCGCTGCTCGAGGATATCCCGTTCTGGACCGTTCCGCGGCTCGAAGCCCGCGACCTGGAACTCTTCGGCATCGCCGTCTGGCAGGCGTTTTACGCGCAGTTCCCCGGCAGACTCCCCAACCGGCGGCTGGCCATGAGAATCTGGGACGCCTGCCAGGGCCTGACTTCCTTCTTCCGGTTCTGCAACGGAACGATGACCCTGCACGATGTGGCCGGACGCGTCGCCGATGAGCTGAACTGGAGCAGGAACAAGGCGCTTCGTATCTGCGCACTGGCCACGAACCTGTTTTCCCAACAGGGAATGGTCCGGTCGGCCATCCATGGCCGGTCTCTCGAGATCTCCCCGCAGCGTGTTCCGGTGCCTGGCTTCAAACGGCGGGTGATCAAATTCCTCATGTGGCGCTACGCGCCCATGAGCCTCGCAAAGCTCGCGGATTCCTGAGCCTTCGTCCCGAGCGAACCGCTATTTCGGGGCCAGCAGTCGAAGGAAGTAGACACCGGCGTTCAACAGCTTGCGCGGGCTCTGGAAAGACTTCCTGCCGTAGGTTTTCAGGCACTGCCAGGGGTTTTCGACCAATTGGAGGCAGAACCGGAGCAGGTTCAGCTTCCGGATCCATCGTTCGAGATCCGTGCGGGAAAGGGCCTCGGTGCGCATCGTGGCGCGGGAGTCGGCGTTGAACTCGTTCCACTCGCGGGTTTCGATCCAGCCGCGCTCGGCGGCCTGACGGTACAGTTCGGTTCCGGGGTAGGGCGTGGCCAGGGAAAACTGCATGTAATCCGGTCGGACCCGCTTCACGAAATGCCAGGTTTTGCGCAGGGTGGCGTCTGTTTCGCCGGGCAGGCCGACGATCAGCGTGAGATGCACTTTTATGCCGAGTTCCTTGGTGATTCCGATCACTTCCTCGGCCTTGGTCACGGAAAGACCCTTTTTGATGCCGTCGAGAATCCCCTGATCGGCCGACTCGATCCCGTATTTCACCGCGATCATTCCGGCTTCCCGACAGGCTGTCAGGGTCTCACGATCGAAAAGGTCGGCCCGGCACATGCCGGCCCAGGGCACGTTGAATCCGCGCCGGCGCATCTTCTCGCACAGCTCGAGCGTGAATTTCTTGCTGATGTTGAACGTGTCGTCGTCGAAATAGACGGCTTTGAACGGCCATCGTTTCATGCACCATTCGATCTCGTCGAGGATGTCGTCCGGATCCCGGAAGCGAACCTGGGGATTCCCGTAACGCGCGAATGTCCACATGCAGAACGTGCAGTGATAGGGGCATCCACGGGAGGAAAACATCTGCAGGTTCGGTACCGGTAAAAACGCGAAGTCGTCGTTGTAGCGGAGCATCGGCAGATGGTCGCGCATCGGCCATGGCAGCGATTTCACATCGGGAGACGGCCGGCGTTCCTCGATGACGATCTCCCCGTTTCGGCGATGGACGACTCCGGGCACGCCGTCGAGCGACCTGCCGTCACGCAGGCGCTGCGCCACGTCGAGGGTGGTTTCCTCCCACTCGTAGGTCATGCCGATATCGAACGCGGGATTGTCGGCGAACATCTCGCGGGCATGGGCGGTCACCATGGGTCCTGCCACGGCCAGGACGCAGTTCGGAAGCATTTCCCGGAGACGGCGATAAAATATCGCATCGGATGGATAGGTCGGGGCCACGCATTCGTGGAGATACAGGTCGGGCTGATACTCCCTGATCCGGCGCAGGAAATCCTCGGTCTCGGAGCCGTCGGCCACGCCGTCCCAGAACTCGACCGTGAAACCATCCTTTTCCAGCATCGTCGCGGCGATGGCGGGCGAGAACGGGAATGGAAA
>JAGOCE010000187.1 GCA_017998915.1 Candidatus Ozemibacteraceae bacterium | reverse complement strand
TCTCAACGGATCTATGCGCCCATGAGTATCATACAGGCCGAGGGGGGCGGCACACTCGATGGCGAGCCCCTTGCCGGCTGGTTTCCATGAGGCGGTAAGGCTGTATACCCGGCGCGGTCGGCATACAGTCCGCCTGGTGACGCCTCGTTCCGAGGTGAGGGCTGCCGCATGGCGAAACAGACGGTGTTTCGAGATGTCCCGCTCGCGGACAAGGAGGATGATCCCCCCGGAAAGCGGGGAGTCGGGCTGGTTTGATACCGTATCGAGAAGAAGAAAGACGAAGATGGTTTCTCCGAACCGCCTGGTCGAGAACAGGGGAACCGCTTTTCCGGGGGACGCGTCGATATCGGTTCTGAGACCGAGAAACTCGTTCATCAGCTTCGAAGCCGTCCGGAAAGGAACGCCGGTCATACCGGCCGGATCTGCTCTGCGCAGGCGAGTCCGGCGATCCATGCCCGCCAGGCCGCGGAACCAGGCGGAAACGATGCGTAGCGGCGGACGGAGGCGGGTATTATCGGACAGACTGACGCTGATGGACGCGAGATCCTCGTTGCCGAAGACGGCCATGTACGGGAGAGTACCGGTTTCGGCCTGCCAGGCGGCAAGGAATGGAGCTGCTTGGCTCAGGAAATTCGTTCCCGGCGCCTTCCGCGTTCCTTTATTGAGGTTCGCGATGATCCGGTTTGTAACCGACTCGATATAAAACGCAGGGTCAAGTTCGCGCTCGAAGAGTCTGATGTGCTGGATGAGCCGACCGCGAGCGGCATGCCGCAACTGCCGTTCATGATCGGCAGCGACGGTTTGAATGAGGCCGACGATGAGGACGCCGGGGAGGAAAAAAACCGAGACCCAGAACGCGAACAGCGCCGCCGGAGAATGCTTCCGGGGCGTGATGGAGTGCAGGAGTTCCATGTCCGACATGTGGCGGCATCATACCACACGGCCTGCTTGAAGAGTCATAAAAACGGGGCCGGGACTCGTAATTCGAGACCCGGCCCCGTTCGAAAACCTGTGTTTACCAGTGCTGGGGCGACATCAGAGGCCAGGTTTCCTTCCACATCGCGTCAAGTACGAGGTCTCCATCGAGCCGGCGGAGGCCAGGACGGCCGGACGGTGGGAAGGCGGCTGAGCCGGTTGCGGCGATCGGAACATCCATCTGCCGCGACAGGAGATGCGTCGTCTGGTGAGGATGTTCGCCGGCGACTGAGGCATGGCCGGACAGCAGGGAGTGGATGCTCGATCCGGTGCCGGTGGATGCACCTGTTTCGGCAACGTGCTGAAGGCCGTCGGAGATCGCGGACGCATCACGGATGATGCGGCGGTCGTCCGAAACGCCCACCGTCTCCACCTTGATCATGTTCGTCGCGCCGGCTTTGCCGACGGGTATTCCGGCGACGAGAACGATCTGGTCGCCGGTGGCGATGAGGCCCGTGGAGGTGGCAAGACGAATCGATTCGACGTGGAGTTCCTCGAGCGTTCGGAACCGGCGACCGAGCACCGAACGCACGCCCCAGTTGATCGACAGCTGGCGATGGACCTGCTCGTCGGCGACGACGGCGATGATCGGGATATCACACCGGAGCCGGGAGAGCTCCTGGGCCGTGCGGCCGGTTTCACTGACGGTGATGATGGCTTTGGCTCCGACGTTGTAGGCCGTCGTCACGGCGGCCGTGGTCACCGCTCCGGTCGTGTCCGCCATGTTCTCATGACGAGAAGTGTATGAAAAAAATATCTGACGATATGCAATGGCGGCCTCGGCGCGCTCGGCGATCCGGGCCATCGTCTCGAGGCAGGTGACGGGGTAGCGGCCGACGGAGGTTTCGCCGGAGAGCATCAGGGCGGAGGTGAAATCGTAGATGGCATTGGCAATGTCCGAAACCTCGGCGCGGGTCGGGCGGGGGGACTCGGTCATCGTGTGGAGCATCTGCGTCGCGGTGATGACCGGCTTCCCGGCCATGTAACACTGTCGGATGATCTCTTTTTGCGCAATCGGCACTTCCTCGGGATGCAACTCCACGCCCAGATCGCCGCGTGCGACCATGATGCCGTCAGCGGTGGCGAGGATCTCGCGGAAGTTTTCCAGGCCTGCGTGGTTCTCGATCTTAGCGATGATCTTGATGTCAGGCGCACCCGCCTCGCGAAGGATTTGCCGGACGGCATTGATGGTGGAAGCGTTCTGGGTGAACGAAACGGCGATGAAGTCGAAACCCTGTTCCGCGGCGAATTTCAGATCGATGATGTCGCGCGGGGTGGGATTCGGGAGGTCGAGATGCCTGCCCGGCACGTTGACGCCGCGGCGGCCACGCATTCTTCCGCCGGTGACGATGCGGCAGACAACCTCGGTGTCGCTCTGTACATCGACGACTTCAAGCTGGATCAGCCCGTCGTCAAGCAGGATCGTCGAGCCGGGAAGGACTTCCTGCGGAAGGGTGGGGTGAGAAACGGAAAGCAGGGTTGCGTTTCCCCTGACGGGGCGGGTCGTGAGCGTCAGCATGCGGTCCTGGTCGAGCGTGATTACGTCTTCCTCGAGATCGCCCGTGCGGATCTCGGGCCCCTTCGTGTCGAGAAGCATGGCGACCGGTGCGCCGAGCCTCGCACGGACCTTCTTCAGGGCATCGATGCGCCGGCCATGCTCGGCATGGTCGCCGTGAGAAAAATTGAGCCGTGCGACATTCATTCCCGCGTGAATCAGCTGTTCGAGAACCTGCTCGGATTCGGCCGAGGGGCCGAGGGTAACGAGAATCTTTGTCTTGCGCATGCGATAGCCTTTCAAGTGCGTGATTTGAGCAGAGCTCATCCGTGTCAGCGCATTAAAGCAACCGACATGCCAGATCCGGAAGAATGGCTTCAACTCTCGAAACACGCCTGAAATACAGGTTGGGCATGTGTACTTCTTGAACACTGCCGACGGATGGCGTGCTCAGAATCGGTGCATTGGCTGGATAAGAAAAACCCCTGCGGAATTCCGCAGGGGATATTTCAGCGAAAGCACCGTGTCATTCAAAGCCCATCACGGGAACGACATACTTTTTGACGATTTCCTGGCCCTCTTTGGTCAGGGCGAAGTCCAGAAACTTCGTCACATTCGGATCCTCTGGCTTGTTCGAGTAGATCAGAACGTAGGGCCGCGCAAGCGGATACTCGCCCCTGTTGAGTGAGTCGCGCGAGGGGAGCACGCCGTCGATGGCGACGAACCGGGCCGTCTTGTCGTCGAAAGCGAGGGAGGCGAACGTGATGGTGTTCGGAGTCGATGCAACGTACGACACGCATTCGGTGATGCCGGGGAGAATCACGGTTGCAGTCGCAGGAGGCTGGCCGCCGAGGATCAGTTCGCAGAACTGACGCGCCGTTCCGCCTTCGGTCGCGTTCTCTTTCAGAACGGTGATGATGGGTGCATCGGCTCCGCCGACGTCCTTCCAGTTTTTGGCCTGGCCCGAGAAGATGTTCCCCAGCTGTTCCGAGGTTAACGAGGACACGGGCATGTCCTTGTGCACGTAGATAACGACGGCATCGTATCCGATGACTCGGTTCCCGGGCTCCGTTTTCATTTCCTCGGCTGTCAGCAGACGGGAAAGGCCGCCGACCGATGCCTTGCCTTCCGAGACGGCTTGATACCCCTGAGCAGAGCTGTTCGACGTGATCTTGTCGAAGGAAACGCCGCTCTTGGCCTGGAATGCCTTGGCGAGTTCCGGAAGGAGGGTGTCGCCGATCGAGGACGACCCTTCATAACTGAGCTGGGCCGATGCCGCGAACGGAAGTGCGAGGCAGAGCATGAGGGCGAGGAAGAGCGGTTTGAGAGAACGGATCATGTGATCATCTCCTGAAATACCGTATTTCTTCCTTGATACCACCGTCACGGCGATTCTGTAAACTCCGACTTCGATTCGGCTAGTCTTCCTGTCTCTTGCCATGTGCGACCCGACCTGACAAAATAGGCGGATGTGAGGTATCATGGGCTTCGTGCAGAGGTACTTCATCCTATAGAAACGAGACTAGAATCCACCGATGACCGAGGATGCCAGCGCGCGCATACAGGATCTCGAACAGAGGATACGCGAACTCGAAGCCGCCCTTTTGGATAAAGAACAGTGCCATGTCGATCGCATGGGTCTGTTCGCCGGAGGCGTGGCTCATCACATAAATAATATTCTTACAAGTATATATGGGGGGCTGTCGCTTGCGACCTCTTCCCTGGCGGAACCGACGCAAGCGGCCCGATACCTGGAGTCGGCCCAGAAGGCGGCCGAACGTGCCGGTGAATTGACCGCCCAGCTCGCCATGCTTGCGAGACGTGACCAACCCGTCCGGCAGCCGGTCCCCGTCGGTCGGTATCTGATGGAGGCCCTCCCGAGAGCCGCTGACGGTGGCAACGAAGTCACCTTCGAGTTCCAGGTCGGCACGGATCTGCCTGATATCGCTATAGATATATATCAGTTCGAAATTCTCCTGAGGCACCTTGTGAAAAACGCGTCACATGCGATGCCAAACGGCTGCAGGATCCTGGTCACGGCTGCCGCCACCGGTACGCCAGGCCCAGAATGGCAGCGCGAGCCGGTCGAGCCGGGAATGACCTGGGTCGAGATCGCTTTTGCCGACAACGGCCCTGGCATTCCCTCCCAGATGCTCGGCGTCGTGTTCGAACCGTATATTTCCGGGCACACCCGCGGAACCGGTCTCGGTCTTCCCGTGTCCAGGGCGATCCTCAAACGCCACGGCGGTCACATCACGCTCGTGTCGAATCCCGGCGAGGGCGTCCTGGTGAAGATCCTTCTCCCGGCTTTCCGCCGGTAGGTCAGCCGGCCGGACGAAACACGTTTTGCCCGGCGTTGATCTGCCGATGCATGGTGCATGGACGCGGGGCGTTATTCGTGTCGGATCACGTCGATGCGATATGCGTCGACAGAACGTGTTTTTCCCTTGATCGGTGGAAGATTGAGTGGCTTCAGATGTGGTGTGAGATCGGCCGATGTTTCGGGGAGGAGACTTCCGAGACCGGCTTCGAAGACAATGCCGCCGATTGCTCCCTCGGCAGAATCGTGGATCACGCCGTCCGGTCCGAGGCGCATCGCGATATCGCTGAGGCGTGACGCGAGGTTGACCGTATCGCCAATCACGGTATATTCGAGGCGGACCTGCGGTGCACCCATGATGCCGGCGAGCAGAGAGCCATGGACGACGCCGACGCCGAGAGGCAGGTCGAAGACGGAATGCAGATCAGCCATGCGCTCCTGCATTGCGATTGCTGCCCGCAGAGCCGCATCGGCGGCGCGGTTTCGGCCTCCGAGACGGTCGGGGAAAAACACTGCGAGAAGTTTCTCGCCGATGAACTTGTCGATATCGCCGCCGTGGTCGCGCACGACCTGGGACATGACTTCGAGATACCGGTTGAGCTGGGGAACGAGCAGGGCTGGATTCGTTCCCGAGAGGACGCTCTTGAAATTTCCCAGGCCAGCGAACAGGACGGCGGCTTCGGTCTGTTCACCGCGGCGGGCCGCCTCTTCCCGGCCGGCGTCTCTGGCGGCGGTCCTGACCGATTCGGAAACGAAGCAGCTCAAAAGCCTGCCTTCTTCGACGCCCTGGGCCATCGAGTTGAAGCATGTCGCAAGCTCGCCGAACTCGTCTTGGCGGTCGAGCGGAAGTCGGATCGTGAAATCGCGGCGCATGATGCGTTCGGCCGCATGCGAGAGCGCCAGCAAGGGCTGGAGAAACCTCGCGGCAACGTGGCGTGCAAAGAGGATGGAAAACAGAAGCATTGCGAACAGGGCCCATCGGCGCCTGTTCATTTCGGTTTCCGCCGCAGCCCGCTGTTTCCCCGACGGGGTCTCGGCGAATAAAATTTTGCCGGCCATGCGCCCGGGAAGGAATGACATGATCGTCCGCTCTTCGGACGCCCGTCCTACGGTCAGGATGGTCGATACGCCTGCGTTGACGGTCGCTGCAGACATGGTCATCAGAGATGGAGACAGCGAGTCGTAGATGTTCCTGACATCGACTTCTCCGTCTTTTTTGCGTTCGATGGTGTAGAACGGATGGGTGAAGAAGAGCATCGGCTCGAGCCTGTCTGCGAACCCGACCCGGATGGGCGGCGGGCAGTCCGGGGAACGGGCGCTGCTCAGCAGGGCCTGCGTATCGAACGCATGCGGCTTGAAATTCACCAGGAATATCCAGCGCATGGCGCCGTTCGAACGGATCATGAACCGGACGAGCGTGTCGGCCATCGTGAACAGCGCGATGTTCGAGATGTCGTTGGGAGCAACCAGAAAGCGACAAAGGCCGTCCGCAGGGGTTGCGGCCATCAGCAGTTGCTGACTTTCCTCCATCCCGACGCCGATGAGAAGGTCTTTTCCGAAGGCTTGAGCGGATTTCGAACTTCTCGCGGTGCCGGAGTTCAACGAATCAAGAATTCTCGCGCTCAGAAACCGCATCAGGTTCGTCAGAAGTGCAATCCGTGAAAGATGGATGTCACCGAAAAATGCCAGGAAAAAGCCGTCCAGACCGGTGATCATTGGGGTTGACGCCAGGAGTCCCCAACGGGCCAGACGAGTGGCTTCCGCCCTGACGATCGGATTCAGCGACAGATCGTCCGCATGCGGGGGGCATCGTTCTGCCGCAGCGAGCGCCTCGTGAAGTCCCCGTCGAGTCACGAAGCGGCTCAAGACGGAGGAGGCCCAGGTTTGAATATATTCCCGATGCCGGTCGGTTGCCTCGAGGGTTTCCCGGAGGGCCGAAATGCTGGCGTTGTCCTGACTGAGAGCCTGTTCGCCCGCCGTGCGTTCGAGCGAGAGGAAGCCAAGGAACAGGAACGGCAGGAGAACGAAGACGAACGCCCCGGTCAACTGCATCTGAAGCCCGGGAAGTTTGTGCCCGGTTGCGGCATCGCGCCAGAGTTTTGCGCCGATCGCGCCGAACAACAACCAGATTGCCGCCGCGAGCCAGTAGAACGGGGGGCGGACGGAAACACCAGGGTTTGTCTGACTGCTTCGACGCGCTGCGATGATGCGGTACCGACGGTCGAGTGTTACCTCACTTTCCTGGATTTCCCATCTATTTCCGATGAGAGAGGAGGTCGTGAGATACTCGTTCAACGCGCTGTCGGAACGAAATGCCGGATGGAGGAACGCCCCCGCGTCGTGGGAAACGGGAAGAAGCGCAACGGCGCATCCGCGCTGCGAAAGAAGCCGGATCATGGACGATTTTCCGGATTCGGCGGTGAGCCGGTCGGGGGTGATCGTGAGAAACAACGCGCCTCTGATGCGTGGCAGGAACAGGTTCTTCCGCCCGAAGTTCGCCTCGATAGCGGCTGTGGAGGAGGGGCAACTGCCTGATGGGTCGCTTCCGAACAGGGGAAACCAGGTATACAGGACGTCCCTGCTTCGTACCGGGATTTTGAGAAATCTGCCGAATCCTTCTCTTAGTGACCCCCACAGGTTCGACTGGGAAAATCTCGCACGCAGCCATCTCACGTCATGACCGGGAGAAGTCGGATAGATGCTGGCTTGGAGTTCACCCCGAAAGAGCTGGAAGACATCTTTCCACTCGTCGAGCGTGAAGATGTGAGGCTTGCCGTATGCGAGACCGGCCGGTGGATCGTCAGACCCGGAGCGGCCGAAGGTGAACACGCATCGCAGACCGGGAAACAGTTTTCGAAGCTGGAATATCCTGCTCTGGATGATCCGTCTCGAGTCGGGAACG
>JAGOCE010000186.1 GCA_017998915.1 Candidatus Ozemibacteraceae bacterium | reverse complement strand
CGCGCCTTGCGCGCCGGGTACAGCGAGGCGAGCACCGCGATCGCAAGCATGCCGACGTTGAACCAGAAGGCCGAGACATGGTCCCAGCCGCCGTATATGATCGGATCGATGAGCATGCCAGCCACTTCCGCCTCCCCCATCAGCGCTGAAAAATCGATGCCGGTCTGCATGGAATACAAGGTCGCTAGCAGCCCACCCCCCGTGCCTATCGCCATCCCCAACATTCCGAGAACGAGTCCCTCGGCCACCACCATGTTCCGTATCGATGCCGGCCCGAGGCCCAGCGCGCGGATCAGGCCGAATTCCCGCGTGCGCTCCATGACGCTCATCAGCAGGGTATTGGCGCTTCCGAGGCCGACGATGAGGTAGAGAATCAGGATCATGAACCTGAACTGGATCCGGTCGATCCGGATGGCCCCGTCGAGCTGGGGCATGGCTTCCTGCCAGGGAAACGCCGCGGATGAAGCCGGAAGACAGTCTCCGTTTCTGATGTTTCCAAGCGTTTCCGCGACCCGTTCAGGCCCGGACAGCATGATCGCCAGTTCGTGTGCGGCATCCTCAACACCGAATGCCTTTCCAAGAGCCTTTCTGTCGGCGACGATCAACCCGGCATCCATCTGTGTCACCCCGGAATGAAAGATGCCTTCGACACGGAACAGGGTGCTGCAGATGTCACCGCCCGCCCCCTGGAACATGACCACCAGTTTTCTTCCCACCCGCAGACGAAGGATCTCGGCCAGCCGGTCGCCGATCAGGACGCCGCGGCCTCCTGCCGGAATCGCGCCGGATTTCAGGCGTCGCCGTTCGAGAAGCGGATGGCTGCCGGTCTCGGCGGCCAGTTCCAGGCCGAGAATGACGACGCCGCAGCTGTCATGGCTGCTTCGCGCCAGGCCGGGCAGCTGCAGCCGCGGGAATGCGCCTGTCACGCCCGGCATCAGCACCAAACGTTCGCTCGCGGAGCCAACCGTGAAGAACTGCTCGATTTTCCTGTCTTTCAAATACCCGGAATGATAGATGCCGATATGGCCGCTGCCGGCCTTCACGCCCTCTCTGATCATCTGGAGGTAGGAGCCGAACGCGAGATTGTTGAAGAACACGGCGAGAAACAGGCTGCATGCGATGGCCAGCACCTGGAGGAAGGTGCGGCGCGGATTCCGCCACAGGTTACGCCAGCCGAACCACAGCGACATTCATCCCTCCCGAAGGGCCTCGACGGGCCGAAGGGACAGCAGCCTCCAGGCCGGGAAGCAGGCCACCGCGCCGCCGAGCAGGATCATGACGCCGCCCGGCATCAGCACATTGACGGCGCTCAGCACCCCGCGAATGCGCGGAACGAAGGTGGTCCCGCCCCACGAGAGCGGGGGCGCGAACCAGCTCAGGTCGATGGGCGCCACCGAGATCCACCAACCCAGAAGCAGGCCAAGCCCCATTCCCAGGACGCCTGCGGCCGCGCTCATCAGCCCGCCTTCGAGAAGGATGAGCGACGCGAGCCTCCAGGGTCTCAGGCCGATGGCGCGCAGCATGCCGAACTCGCGGAACCGTTCCAGGAACGACATATACATCGTGCTGAAGGTGATCAGCACGATACCGAAATAATAGAAGCCCATCGTGAACACCTGCATGCCGAGCCAGATCGAGAACACCTGGGCGAGCTGCGGCTGGAGCTCCTGCCAGGGTGATGCGACGAGGTCCGGTCCGAGGTCGGCCGCTGCGAGGTCTGCCGCGGCCTCCCTGGCTGAAAGAGGGTCGTCGAGAAAGACGTGAATCGAGTGCAGGCGCCCTTCGAGGCAGAAGATGCGCCGCATCGTCTCGAGGCCGACCAGAACGAGGGCGCCGTCCCGCATCTGGTCGCCCGTGTCGATGATGCCGACGATCCGCAGCAGTTCGGTGACCATCGAGCCGTCGGCAGCCTGGCCGATCACGATCAGCTCCGAACCGGGAATCGCCTCGAGTCGCCGCGCCAGATCGGCTCCCAGAACGACGTCCATGCCGTCGGACGCGTCGAGGAACCGGCCCTGCGTCACGCACCGCGCCAGGCGGCTGACCTTCGCTTCGGCCGCAGGGTCGATGCCGGTCAGCTGTCCGGGGTGCGTCCGTGCATTCCGCTCCGGCCCGCAGCTCAGCAGGGCGAACGCCGAAACCCGACCGCACACCCCTCGAATCCCGGCCCGGCCCGCGAGCCGTTCCGCCGTTTTTTCGGCGGTATCGATCGTGAGATGCAGCCCGGGGCGTTCCAGCCAACCGTCGCGGGCAACGACGACGTGGCCGGTCATGACCTCGGTGACGTTCTCGATCATGTCCCAGAGCATGCCGTCATACATCGCCAGCGTGAAGATGAGCAGCGATGTGGCGAGCATCATGCCGCCCATGGTCAGCTGCGTCCGGCGGCGGTTCCGCCACAGGTTTCTCCAAGCGAGCCTGATCAGCATCACGGGGCGCGCCGCAGACGCCGGACCGTGAAGAGTTCCTTGTCGAGGGCGACGTCGAATTTCAGATCGTCGTAGGTCATGACGGTCTCCTCGTCTGGCTCTTCCACGGGCCGGACGGTGAACTTCATGGGAACCCACCGCCCGTCCAGCTCCCGCAGGTCGGAAAACGTCACCGTGCGCACGAGCGCGTTCTCCTCGTCGAAATACTCGACCCGCACCGGCACTTCCTTCTCGACGTCGGCTTCATACCGGATTTTTCCCCAGACGACCGCCGCATCGGGTTTCGGCATGCAGGAAATGACGACGCGGGAGCCGTCTCTCCGCTCGACGTCCAGCAGATACAACTCTTCGATCTTGCCTTCCTTGACCAGGTCGTCGTTCGTGAGATGGCTTCCCATCCATCGGTCTCCCATCATGCTCGACGGAATCTTCACGAGGCGGTCGATGCGCGGAAAATAGTTCCAGATATCGTCGCCGACCTTGAGCGTGCCCGTGTCCCGTTCCTTGCGCGGTTCGAGAATGCGCGTCAGGAATTTGTCGCGGCCTTCCGACCAGGCTTCCAAGACCAGGGTGCGTTTCCACTGCCTGGTCTTGATCGCCATGGTGATGTTTCCATGCGAAGAGGTTCCCTGATACTGCGTTTCGATCCGCCTGACCAGGGCCACCGGGTCCAGCTCGGCGGCGGCGGAAGCAGCGATGCCGGCCGCCACGGCCACGTTCCCCGCGCACAGCAGCCATACGGCCGCCAGGAAGAAACCTCTCATATACGTTCCTCTGAGAAACATGTTACCCGAAAATCGATGCAGGGCAAACCGGAACACAACCCACGTGCGGGGCAACAACCGCCGACTCGCAGAACTCCTCTTCAGATGCCGTTCTTGGCCGGAGGGCTCATGCTCGGAACCGTTTCGGTCGAAACATCATACTATGGGTAACAAACCTCTTCGAATCATGCTGATGGCGCTCTGCTTTTCGGCGTGCGTGATGACTGCTCTCGGGGCACCCGAGACGACGCTCAGGATCGGTATCGAAGCTGGCGTTCCAACGGTGAAAATTCACCTTCCGGCCGGCGGCGAGCAGTTCGACGAGAAGAACCGGCGCGTCAAGGCGTTCAGATCGGGCGAAAGCTTTTCCTGGAGCGCTGCGCAGGATATCAAACCCGCGCAGAAGAAGGGCCGAAGCGCATCACGTCGAAAGCCGGCGTCCCCTTCCCTGGCGGGCCGTCGAATGCGGTTTCAGGCAAAACGGGGAACGCTGTCGCTGAACGGCCGGGCTTATCGAGGCACTCTCGAAGTCTCGTTCGGGAAAAGCGGAGCGACCGTTGTCAATCTCGTGGGCGTGGAGGATTATCTCAAGGGCGTCGTCGGAAGCGAGATGGGATCGCTTTCCCCTGAGGAGAGCCTCAAGGCCCAGGCCGTGATCGCCCGCACCTACGCCATCGCCAACAAAGGGAAGCACAAGAAAGACGGGTATGATCTGTGCGATCGCGAGCACTGCCAGGTCTACGACGGCGTCAAGGCGGAACGGGCGAGCGTCACGAAAGCGGTCGATGCCACGCGCGGCATCATCATGATCAGCGACGGCGCTCCGGTGACCGCGATGTATCACGCCACATGCGGCGGCATGACATCCGACAACGAGAAGGTCTACGGCGGCGCCCCGACGAAGTATCTGCGGCGGGTGCGATGCGACTACTGCAAAGCCGGGTCGAAATACCGCTGGCAGCAGCACATCGATCTCGCCAAACTCCGAACGGCTCTCACATCCGAAGGGCTTGGCTTCAGCCGGCTGTATGCCGCCGAAACGGTTGCCCCCGCGCCGCTCGACCGGGTCGATCAGGTCAAGCTGCGAACGGATCGGGGTGAACTGCGCGTGAAAGGGACGACATTTCGCCGCCTGTTCAATCTTCCAAGCACGACATTCGTTCTTCCGGCTGTGGAAAGTTCCGTCCCATCCACCCTGGTGATCTCTCAGAGAGCTGTAAGCATGGGCCGCATACCGTCTTCGCCCGCATCAGGCGCCGCACCAAAAACCTCTCTGCCTGTCGAAACAATGAGCCTCTTCGCCGGCGGAAAGCAGTCAGGACCTCCTCAGCTGATCGTCCAGACGGCCCATGGAATACGCCGAGCGAAAAGACCGGCTTCCGGCTGGGTCGTCGCAGCGGGGCGGCGGCAGGCCCTTGACACCTCTTCCCGCCGGAGTCTACCCTTGAAAACAGGAACACGTGAACTCACCGGAATCGACCTCTCAGGGCGCGGTTATGGCCACCAGGTCGGTCTCTGCCAGTCTGGCGCCATCGAGCTAGGCCGTCGCCGCTGGTCCTATCGGCAGATTCTCGCCCTGTATTATTCCCATGTCGCTCTTCGACAGCTGCGCTACGACGCAGTTTCCAGGCGCAACTAATGCATTTTTGGGAAAATTTTCTATTTCTCTCTCAGGAAATTACGCGATGACGTCGATACAGAACTGACGTTCTGTAGAATCATCAGTTCGCGGCCCGGACAGACCGGCGGTCAGGCCGACCTTGGAGGAACCACGCATGGGCTTGTTTACCTTCGGGACAAGCAACACCTCGGTGGGCGTAGACATCGGCACCTCAACGGTGAAGATCGTCCAGCTCAAGAAGACCCCCTCGGGTCCGGAACTGACGGGTTACGCGATAGCGCCTGTCCCCCCCTCGGCAATCGAGGAAGGCAATATCAGAGACCCGCAGTCGATCGCGGCAGTGATCAAGGACATGTTCAAGAGCTCCAAGATCAAGCCCGACCGTTCGTTCGCTTCGATCTCGGGTCAGAACGTGATCATGCGCTTCACCAAGCTGCCGATCATGAGCGACGAGGAACTCGAACAGACCGTTCGCATCGAGGCCGAGCAGTATGTTCCCTACGCCATCGACGAAGTCAGCATCACCCATGCGAAGCTCGCCGAGCTGGCAGAGGAGGAGGGCGGGGGCAAGTATTCGATCCTGCTGGTCGTCGCGCAGAAGGAGCTGGTCAACAGCTACCTCGACGTCCTCAAGGGCGGCGGCTCGACTCCTGAAGTGATCGATGTCGACACGATCGCCGCGATCAACGCTCTCGAAAACTCGATCCTGCTGACGGCCGGTGCCCAGGAAGGCGGCGAAGTCGTCGCCATCATCGACTCCGGCGCGCGCACGACCAACATCTCGGTGCTCAAATCCGGCGTGCTGATGTTCACGCGTAACATCCCGATTGCCGGAAACAACATCACCCAGATGATCATGAACGTGATGAAGCAGGAGTTCGAACAGGCCGAGCAGATCAAGTTCAACGAGGCTGAAGTCAACATCAGCGAATCGAGCGGCAATGAAGTCGCCGAGGTCGTGAAGACGACGGTCGAGGAACTGGCCTCCGAGATCCGCCGCTCGTTCGACTACTTCAAGGCCCAGTCCCGGGAACCCCTGATCCATCGCATCATTCTCTCGGGCGGCTCCTCGAACCTGAAGGGGTTCAATACCTACATCAGTAACGAACTCGGCGTCGACGTGGCGATGGGGAATCCGCTTGAAGGCATTTCCGTGACCGTGCCCGACACCGACATTCTCTACAACAACCTGCAACGATTCACAGTCGCCATCGGCCTGGCGCTCAGAGGGGTGGTGGATTAACCGATGATTAAAGTAAACCTCATCACCGTAAAGCGGCGCAAGCCGATTCAGATTCCGTTCGCAGCGATCTTTCTCGTCATCGCGCTGGCGGGCATTCTCGTTCTGTTCTACTTCGGAACGATCTGGATCGAGACCTACAACAAGGATCTCGAGGAGCAGAAAACGAGTCTCGAAGAAGAGGTTCGCAAGGACAAGGACAAGCTCGAGCAGCGCGATCGCCTCGATCAGGACAAACGAGCCCTGGAAAGCCAGATCGAGCAGCTCAAGCAGCTTTCCGGCGTGAACCTGCTCCAGTGGTCGGAAGTATTCTCCGCCCTGACGACGGTCGTTCCCGAGAAAACGGTCTGGATCACGAGCATCCGCATCGACTCCGACAGGCGCGTCCAGCTGACCGGGTATGCCTGCTCCGACCAGCCTGACAAGAAGGCCGACCGTCTGACCCTGGGCATCCAGAATTTCATCAAGGAACTGCAGAGCCACTCCTACTTCGAAGAAGTGTTTCTCAGCAATGCCAACAAGAATACCTTCGAAAAAGCTCCCGTGTGGCGGTTCGACATCACCTGCCGCATCAAACGGGATCTCGGAAAGAACTGAGGGAGCGAACAAATGAACAACTTTGCGGCCGTCATCATGGTCATCGTGTTCGCTGCAGCCGGTGCCGGCGGTGCGTTCTGGATGTATTACTGGAAACCCACCATGGCCACCCGCGAACAGCTCCAGAACGACATCAAGGAACTCGAGCGGAAACAGGAAGAGA
The DNA here is from genome assembly GCA_017998915.1 of Candidatus Ozemibacteraceae bacterium. Taxonomy (GTDB): domain Bacteria; phylum Muiribacteriota; class Ozemobacteria; order Ozemobacterales; family Ozemobacteraceae; genus MWAR01. The sequence goes on along the minus strand of JAGOCE010000186.1, from coordinate 879 downwards.
TCAAGAACGTTGCCGACGAAATCGCCCGTATCAACGAGTCCATCGCCAAGCTGACGGAAGAGAAGAAGAAGCTGGAAATGGAATCCAACCAGCTCGGAACCGTCGTTCCGAAGCTGCTCGACTCGACGGAAGCGATCGCCAACAAGTTCAACGTCAAGTTCAATGACATCCGCATCTCGCCCCTTGTGCGAGCAGAGCAGTGGTCGGAACTTCCGATCGAAATCGGCCTCCTGGGCACATTCCAGGACATCGGAAACTTCCTGCTCGTCATGGAAAAGCGCAAGATCGTCAACCTGGCAGCCGGCTCGATCAACATCTCGGTTTCGGCCGAACCTGATCCCAAGACCAAGGCTCCGCTTCTGACGGTAAACCTGAACGCCAAGATCTACATCATGGGTGGCGCCTACTAAGGGCAACAAGGAGGCATATATGAGAACAGGAACTGGTTCCAGACTGCTTTTCGTCCTCATCCTGTCGGCCCTCCTCTCGGCCAGCCCGCGGATGGCTCTGGCTCAGGGTGCCGATGACTTCAACATTCCCAACACGGATACGAGCGCACCAGCTGACGCTTCCGGTGCGAGTTCGGGGGCCGAGACCCCTGCCAATCCCGAAGAAGCGCCCGGTGCCCCTCCTGCCGACGCCGGCGAGGCGCCAGGCGATGCCGGGGCTGCGGCCGGTGATGCCGCGGCCGGGAATATCGGAGCGGAAGCCGGCGGTGCTGCCGCCGCGGCCGTAGACGAACCCGAACAGATTGAAATGCTGGCTGCAAACAACAAGTTTTCTCCCAGCAACAAGAACAAGGACCCCTTCAAGCCCCTTATCGAAAAGAAGGTTGTCCTTCCTCCCCCGCCCCCCCCGTCCGCGACGGCAAAGCGTGAT
>JAGOCE010000185.1 GCA_017998915.1 Candidatus Ozemibacteraceae bacterium | reverse complement strand
GCCAGCAACTCGCGGGGAAGCATTCACACCCTCTCTTTCAGGGAACCGGCACGCCGTCCGACAGCCGCCGGACGAGTTCCTCGGAATCGACCTCATCGGCCTCCGCCTCGTAGGTCGGAATGATGCGGTGGCGCAGGATGTCGGGCAGAATGGCCTTCACGTCGTCGGGTTTCACGTACGGCCTGCCGGAGATCAGCGCAATCGCCCGGGCGGCCCGCGCGAGATAGATCGAGGCACGCGGCGAGGCCCCATAGCGGATATACCCCTTCAGTTCGAGACGGTATTCCTGCGGTCTGCGAGTCGCATCGACGAGGCGGAGGATGTATTCGACGATCTTTTCGTCGACATAAACCTTTTTCGCCATTTCGCGCAGCCCGGCCACGCTCTTCGCATCAAGCACCGGCTTGATGACATCGAGGGTGTGCGCCTCCTCGGCGAGGCCCATGCGCTGGACAACGAGGCGCTCCTCCTCGAAGCCGGGGTAACCCACGTTCACCTTGAAGAGGAAGCGATCGACCTGCGCTTCGGACAACGCGTAGGTTCCCTCGGTCTCGATCGGGTTCTGGGTCGCGAGCACGAGGAACGGCTCGGGCAGTTTGAACGTCTCGTGCTCGATCGTCACCTGGCGTTCTTCCATGCCTTCGAGAAGCGCGCTCTGCACCTTGGCCGGCGCGCGGTTGATCTCGTCGGCGAGAACGAACTGGGCGAAGATCGGCCCCTTATGCGTAAAGAACGCCGTCTTTTGGGGGTCGTAGATGCGCGTTCCAATCAGGTCGGCCGGCAGCAGGTCGGGCGTGAACTGGATGCGCGAGAAGTCGACGGTGATGGTGCGTGCGAGCGCCTTGATCGCGAGCGTCTTGGCAAGGCCCGGCACGCCTTCGAGAAGAATGTGCCCATTGGTTATGAGAGCGGCGATCAGCCTGTCGAGCAGGTGCTTCTGCCCGACGAGAACCTTGCCGACCTCGGATCGCACCTGGGCGATGATCGTGCCGGCCTCCTCGATGCCGGATTTCAGAGCGGGGTCGATACCAGCGTTCATCGGTGGGTCTCCTGTCTATGGGTGAGGCAACGCACGATCGTGCGCGCGTCGTCATGCAGGGCGCTGAAGGGGCGCGTAGGAAGCATCCGGGCGTAGGTCACGCCCTCCCACTCGTCGACGACCGGCTTCATGCGCGACGAGACGGCGGGCGGGAAATGCTCTTCCGCGGTTCGGCGGAGCTCGTCGGGCGTTTGCTCCGGCCTCATTCTCGAATTCGCCGCGACGAGCGCCTTGTGGAATAAATCATAGTATAACCTATAGAATTCGAGCGTCGGTTCCTTGTATTCGATCTTGAGGCGTTCGACCTCCCGCTCGAAATCGACGGTCTCCGCGGAAGGCCTGGCGGCGGAAACGAACTTCGCATCCTCGACGACTCCGGTTTCAGGAGAACCCGCGGCCCCGTCCTGCGACACCTGGGAAACGCGCGTTCGTGACGACGCGGAGCGGCCGCTCATGTACCAGGAGAGAAGGATCGGCAGGCAGATGACGGTTGCCGTGATGAGCAGAAGCATCGAAAATGCCTTGAACAGGCTCATTCCACCGCCGTTCGTGACACGCGAGGTGTCGTCCTCCTCCGGGGCGGGCGGCTGGGCGCTTCCCTGCCCCGCCGCACTCTCGTCTTCAGGGGGAAGCACCTTCACCTTGATCGCCTTCGAGTTCACGCTGCGGCCATCGGGCAACTTGAACCCCATGGCTGGTATCGTGAAATCGCCGGGGCCGCGCGGCACGAGTTCCAGCGACGTCTGAACCTGGAGCTGGCCGACGCCGTTGATGAAGCTCATGTTTTGTGCCGTCCGCCGGCCGGCGATGTCGAAGTCGGGAATCGAATCGACATTGGGCGTGACAATCTGACGGCCACCTCCGCTGCTGAGCGCCTGCGACAGGGTGAGCGTCAGCGTCAGGGACTCGCCGAATCTGACGGTCGTCCGGTCGACTTCCGCGTCGAGAGAGACGTCCTGTGCGACGACCGGGATGGAGATGAGGAGGGACACCAGCATCACGAGCAAGGCGACGTGCCGCACGCGCGAAACCAGGTGTCGGCTTCCAGCCTCATGGATCAGGTGAAAGGTCTTCGGCATCGTGGAACCCACCTCGAGTAACGTTTTTCGAACCCCTTAGACCTGCGTATCATACTCAAAGTTCCAGGAAATTCGGATAATTTTTTGGCGGGCACGGATGAACGCAATCGTCACCAATCACCCCGGCCTGTGATACAATTCGTGCCATGACCCAGGGAACAACTCTCACGCATGTCTTTGGTGCGACCGTGGCTGTCTGCCGCGTCTGCCGCAACTCCTGCGGCTACTGCGCCTTTCGAAACGTCGAAAGCGGCTTGGTATCTCTCGAAGCGCTGGCCGTCGAATTTGCCGGGCTTGTCAAGGGAAACGCCGTGCAGGTCTCTCTCGTGTCCGGCGAATCCCCGCAGGAGTATCCCTCCATCCAATTCGCCCTCAATCGGGAATCCTGCGTTTCGTACGCGGAGTATCTCCGGAAAGCGTGTACACTTGCCGTGGAAGCGGGGCTGCTTCCCGTCGTCGAAGCCGGCGCCCTCGCCCCGTTCGATATCCAGACAATTTCCGAAGCGGCGGCCTCGATCCGTTTTTCCCTGACCGCCGCCTGCCTTCACGGCAAGGGCGAAGCGCATGCCGAGGCCCGAAGTCGCGGCCCGGACCACGCGAAAGGCCTGATCGAGCAGGCGCACCGATCGCAGCTTCCCTACCATCTCGATTTTCTGATCGGCATCGGCGAAACCGAAGCCGAGCGTCACGAGTTCATCAAGACCGTCGGCGCCTTTTGCGGAGCGGATCCGTGGCTTCAGGACGTCCGTCTCGTTCCGTTCCAGCCCATTCCCGGAACCGCGATGAGCGGCAGGCCGCCTCTCGGCTTCGACCAGACAGCCGCGGCCATGCATGCGCTTCGCGAGGCATTTCCCGTTCATTTCCGTGGGATCGCGCCGCACCTGTTCTCTCGTTTCGCCGAGCTCGCCGATCACGGGCTGAACGATCTTGGTCCGCTTCCCTTTCTGAGCGGTGACCCGGTCATGACGGGCTTTCCCGTTCCCGCCTTCGAGACGCTGAAAAGCAGGCTTGCCGAGCACAACATTCTGCTCAGCGAGCGGTTGCCACTGACGACGCCGGCAGCCGAGAACAGGGTTCCCGCGGCATCGGTTCTGGCCACCGTGCGGAACAGGGTTCTGAACCGCAACCAGGCGAAGATCAAGCTGATCGACGATAAACACTGCTTCGTTTGCGGTCAGCGGAACTCCCAGGGGCTCCAAATTGCCCTTCAGAAGAACGACCCCGGCACCTGTTCCACGGTCTGGACATCGGGCCCGGCGCACCAGGGCTACGCCGGGATCGTTCACGGCGGCATTCTCACCACCCTGCTCGACGAGATGATGGGCCACGCGATCATCTCCACGGGCGTTCTCGCCGTGACGGCGGAAATGCGCATCAAGTTCCTTCGCCCGGCCCCGATCGGCTTTCCGCTGACCGTCGTCGGGAATCGCACGGGCGGCCGCGGCCGTGTTCATCTTGCGAAAGGCGTCGTGATGATGCCGGACGGAACGATTCTGGCCGAAGCCGAAGGACGGTTCGTCGAGTGCTGAAGCAATCCTTCGAATTTTTTCCCGGTTCATGGTAAATATATCAATCGCAATCCCTTCAAGGAGCGTATCGAAATGAAAGCGCACAAGGAAAAACTCAGAGTCATCCTGTACACCTCCCATCACATGATCCGCGGCGAGGTGCACCTGTATGAAAACAGCCGCCTGTCTGACATTCTCAATGCCGATACGGCGACCAAAGACTTCCTCCCCATCACGAATGCGAAGCTGACCGATCTTCGCACCGGCAACGCCGTCGATGTGGCGTTTCTCTCGGTCAACCGGCGCCAGGTCGAGATGGTGCTCGAGGACGACGAGGCAATCGCGGTTCTCAAGGCCCGCGACATGATCACCAAGCGCAGATACGCCGAAGCCCTCCAGTTCGCCCAGCGCGCCGTCAAGGCGGTTCCGCGCGATCCCGAAGCCCAGTATCTGTTCGGCCTCTGCCTCGCGAAAACCGGCGATCCGCGTAGCGCGAAAGCGGCATTCGAGGCATGTCTCAAGCTCGAACCGAATCCCGAACTCTCTCAGAATGCCCGCGAAATGCTGAATTCCCTGTGAGTTGACGCCATGCACCGCCACGAGCCCCGGGATACCCGTCACTCTTCCACGAATCATCCGTTTACGCTCCGCGGATTCGCGCTGTTCTTTCTTATCGCAGGATTCCTGGCCGCGCCATATTCCGCATTCGCTGTTCCCGTCAGGCTCGTCATCCTCCACACGGGTGACATCCACGGCCACATGTCTTCTCAGCCCGATCCGACAGCCGCAAGCGAGCCCAAGCCCCTCGTCGGCGGATACGCTGCGCTCGCGACTCTCATCGAGCAGGAGCGCCTCGCCGCGCTGAAATCCGGTGGTATAGCCATCTATATGGATGGTGGCGATACGTTCCAGGGCACCCCCGTCGTCGACGAGACGAAGGGATTATGCATGATTGACGCGATGAATCATCTCAAAACCTTTGCGGCGACGATCGGAAACCACGATTTCGATTACGGGATCGCCGGCCTCGCATCGGCGGCGGCGGCGGCACGACATCCCCTGCTCGCCTGCAACGTCTTCGACGCGAAGACCGGGCGTCTCCTTCCCTTCCTGAAGCCTTACATCAGGTTTCCCTTCAAGGGAACCGATTTCGCGTTCATCGGCCTTCTTTCGCCCGATACCGCCCGCATTTCCCTCGCCGAAAACGTGGAAGGGATCGAGTTCCGCGATCCGGTCCCGATTCTCTCCGAACTTATCCCACGCCTTCGCAGGCAGGGCGTCGATTACGTCGTTCTCCTCACGCACATCGGCCTCGACGAGGATAAGAAGCTCGCGGACGCCGTTCCGGGCGTCGACCTCATTCTCGGAAGCCACAGCCACACGCCGATGGCCGAGCCTGAGTTCAGTGAGCAGCGTCTTGTCCCGATCATTCACAATGCCTTCGACAACCGTGTCGTGGGGAAGATCACCCTCGACCTGGAATGGTGGCGCTCGGTCATCAGATACGAGCCGATCTCGATGTATATCGCATCGTATTCTGAAAATCCCGAGATGAAGCGTCTTGTCGCCGGATACCAGGATGAGATCGATGCGAAGATGAGCGTCGTCGTCGGCACGTCCACTGTCGACCTCGTGCGCGGGGTCATCGGCGGCGACTCCCCGGAAGGATCTTTCATAGCTGATGCCATGCGCCATGTCGCCGGCGCCGACTTCGCGGTCACCAATATCGGCGGCGTGCGCTACCCGGTCTGGAAGGGGCCCGTCACCAAGAACGACCTGTTCCTTCTGCAGCCCTTCCTGAACTACGTCGACGTCGTCACCATGACCGGAGAGCAGGTCGTCGACCTGATGGCGAAATCTCTCTCGGTGCCGTTTTCCCCCGTCAACGACGCGGACAACCTGTTCGCAAAAGAGAATTTCAAGTTACGTGCGAGCGGCATGAAGCGAGAATTCCAGGGAGACTACGGCTACCTGATACCTTCGAATCTCAAGGTCACCTTCGATCCGCACCGGCCGCCCCTGAAGCGCATCGTCGAGATCACCGACGACAGTGGCGCGAAGCTCGATCCGAAGCGTCTGTATAAGGTTGCCCTGAATTCGTATATGAGCACGGGCGGCGACGGATACACGGATCTGAAAACGATGAAGCGCACCCCCACGGGCATTCTCGTGCGCGATGCCATCGAGCGGTATATCGAATCCAACGGTGGAATCCATGCCCTCCCGCCCGTGCGCATGAACAACACGGCGCTCACCGTCGAGCCGATCCGGTAAGCCCATGGCTAAAGCCTGGTTCAAGGACCGCCTGAACGATCCATGGCTCCGCAAGGCCCGCCAGGAGCAGTTTCGCTCGCGCGCAGCCTACAAACTCGAGGAGATTCACCGCAAATACAAGCTGCTGAAGCCCGGCATGAAGATTCTCGATCTCGGCGCCGCGCCCGGCAGCTGGACCCAGATGGCCCTGCACTGCCTGAACGGGAAGGGGCTCGTCGTCGCCATCGATCTTCTCCCCATCGACCCGATCGAGGGCGCGGTCATTCTACAGGGTGATATCCGATCCGAAGATTCGCAGAAGAAGATCGCCGACGCCGCCAAAGGCAAGTTCGATGTCATCCTGAGCGACATGGCCCCCGACACGACCGGCATCCATCACGCCGACACCTCGAACTCCGCAGCCCTGGTGACACTCGCCATCGAACTCTGCGCCAGATGGCTCAAGCCCGGCGGCAGCTTCGTAGCCAAGGTATTCGAAGGCTCCGAATACAAGGAGCTTCACTCCGAAGCCAAGAAGCAGTTCGAATTCCTCAAGTCCGTCAACCCCGAAGCCTCCCTCTCGCGAAGCCGCGAAGTGTACCTCGTCGGAACTGGTTTCAAGGGTATTTCTGGAAAATAGCGGCCTCGTCTTTCGGTAAGAGAAAAGCCGGCCAGTACATTCCTGGCCGGCTTTTTATACCGTACTATATTATTGTTTGACGCCGTTCAGGGTTCCGTTGGTCGTCGAACCACCGGTCGGTGTGGAGGCCCAAGTGCCGCTGAACCCCGTATCGCTCGTTTTCGTAAGGTTCCACACTTCAGTGAACCCATCCCCCGTAACATTCACCGTAGCTTGCTGACCGCTGACCGTTCCCGTGAACGGCGTGGAATTGTTCACATTCCCGGTGAGGGATGTACCAGTCTGCTCGATGAAGACGGGGAAATAACCGCTCGGGTTGGAACTCGAAGTCACATGCCAGGTGCCGGCGAAATTGGCGGTATTCGTAGGAACGACAAGGGAACTGGTGGCAATGTCGTCGGCAGCCGCTGATGCCAGAGCAACGATGGCCGCTGAATTCAGATCGATGTTTGCCAGCTGAGGGGCGATAGTGTCTGTGTTGATCAACTGTGAAACAGATGCCGTCAGGTTCGTGAAGTCCGCACTGGTCGTAAAGTTCTCCTCAAAGTTTTCGACGCTCTTATCCGCCGGTTGTTTCCCAAGCCATTTCGAATAAATCAGTGCCTTGGCTGTCGACTCAGGATTCACGGTCACTGTTGTATTCGTCGTCGTATGGATCATGGACTTCATCAGCGTCGTATCGGTAGCCACCAACTCGATCAGAAAGTCGGTTGCCGAAGGGCTGATTGAGACGCTTCCGGTCGCGTTCGATGTATTATCAGCTGTAATATCCGTTGTAGTGACTGTCTCAGCGCCAGTCACAGGGGTTCCGCCACTATATGGAGTGACACGGATTTTGAGACCATCACCCAACACATGGATCGTTGTTCGGGGTGCAGCAATGATGGCCGGACGTTCCTTGATGGATGCAGCAAAGACCGCTGGAGCTGCTCCCCCACCCGCGGTATCGTGATCACAATTGCAGCTGCAAGGATGCTGCCGATACCGTCATCCCCGAAACAGCCAGAGGTCAGGGTCATCGCTCCGAGAAGACCGACAACGAGAAAAAGACACAATAGTTTCCTCATAAAAAATCCTCCAAAAAAATCTTTTTTCCCGCTTTCGGAATCATACCATGATCAGATTCGCTTTGTCGTTTTCTCACAAACATGAGTTCTCATGCGGGTTTCTGCCAACGCCCCCGGATTGCGCCTCTTTCCATTTTGTTTGTCAGGAGATTATAATCATTT
>JAGOCE010000184.1 GCA_017998915.1 Candidatus Ozemibacteraceae bacterium | reverse complement strand
GGCGTATGTCCTGGTGTCAGCCTCGATCTGTTACTTCATTTTCGCCCTGAGCCGTCACCGCGCGGAGTGACACCTTCGCAACGAGGAGAAATTCTATAATGAATATTACATTTGATGTTTTTCTTCCCAGGGCCGCCTGGGGCGTCGGCATCGCATATCTTCTTCTCGGCGGAATCCTGAGCGCGGATGTTATTTTGCGGGAGGATAGTATCTATCTTTTGCCGGGAATGTGGGGCGGGCTGGGAATTTTCCTCAGCCCGTTCAGCGCGATCGTCCTGTTCCTCGCACGAAACCGCCCCCTGTCACGCACGGAAACGATCATGGCGCAGCTGCCGCTTCTGGGCTTCGGCCTCACCGCCGCCCTCATGTTCTTCGTTGTGGGCGTCTACGGGATCCACACAGACTAGAGGCCGGTCCCGGACGGGATCGCCATCGTCATTTCTTCCGCGAATCGCAACGCCCTGTCGGGATCGGCCTGCAGCAAGCCCTGGTGGGCCTCCCGGGCGACCTCCGGCCGCTTCGCACGGAGAGCCGACGTTCCAAAGGCCCACCAGCCGTCGGCATTCGTCGCATCCATCGCGAGAGCCCTGCGGTAGGCGCCGAACGCCTCGTCGTATTTCCCGCGTTCGGTCTGGATGTCGCCGAGAACGACGTAAGGCAGCGGATCGTCGGTGAGATACTTCATCGCCTTGACGAGCGCGCCGGAAGCGAGATCGCTCCGCCCAAGCGCCTGGTGACTCTTCGCGAGGATGCAGCAGGAGCGGCCGATATCGGGATCGACGATTTCCTGGAGGAGCGCCATCGAGATCCCGATGTCGAGCATCTCGACGGCTTTCGCGTGGGCACCGGTCTGCGCATACAGTTCCCCGAGTTCGAGATACGCCACCACGGTCGCGGAACAGGCCTCCACCGACTTCCGGTATTCGGCGATCGCCGCCTCGCTCTTCCCCTTCTCTTTCAGCGTCCTTGCTTTCTGCAGGTGTTTCTGGGAAATCTCCAGCGCCCGTTGCTGGTCTTTCCCCGAATCCCTGGCGACGCCGTTCCCCTGTGCTCGGGCAGCGTCAGCCGACAGCATGACCGACGAACACAGAACAAGAACCGCCATTCCCCGAAAAAATCCCGTTCGCATCATATACTCCTGACCAGCCTCGATGTTCCCCTGCTGAAAATCATGTTTTCCCATTCTGCCACCACCACAGAACTTTTTCCAGCAGGTTCACACCATGACGTCAGGCGAGCGACGTATCCGCATCATTTCGTATTGTAATATCTATTATATGGTTCCTTCATGTCGATTCCTGCATGATCGTGCTGCCGTTGCTTCGAAGAGTGATACGAAGTAGCATGTTTTCCAGGATACAAAAGCATATCGTATAGACAACAGCCACGATGGCGGAAATGGGAGGGCGGAGCGTGTCACGGCGCGGGAAGGCGGATGTGCCGACCGGGTGTGCATTCTGCGCATCCATTCGGTGGTCGGTCTTCGTTGATCACGGGAAGGAAGAGCAGGTCCCTGCCGAGGCCGGGCGGTTCCGGCCGATGACGAAAGACGGCGGGATTCGGCAGTGTCCGGTGTGCGGGACCTACTACCGGTATTCGAAGATTACCGACAACGAGCCGGGGAACGAGCAACACACGGAAGAGTTCGTCAAGCTCCCCACGGCCGTGGCGCAAGCGGAGATCGCGCTGGAGCAGGATCGGGACGCCCATTTCAAAAGAGTTCTCGGGAAGCGGTATGCGGAGCCTCTCGACACGCTCGGAGATGCCGAACGCCGGCTGTGGGAGCATTTCGTCGTGCATCGGTCGGAGATCATCCCCCTCTTCGATCTCAAAGCCCGGTTCCAGGAGTTCCCCGACATCGAGAACATCCTGGCCAGCCTCGTCGCCGCGGGTCTGATTCAGCGATCCGTAACCCCATCCGCCTGGCAGGAAACCACCCCGGTGATCCGCGATTGGAATATCCGGTATCGGATCGCCTGCCCCACCTTGGATCTGCTGGATATCGGACGAGAGTTCGAAACCTCCCGAAAACCTGCAAAATCCCGAATTCGGCGAACATCTTCACGGCGCTGACCGCAAGCGGTCAGGATTTTCCTGTCTCAGGAATTCACGGCAGGGTCGCATGTGAACGGCGCAAGCGCATGCAATTATTATTCCGACTGCTATTCTTTAAGGCCGTCCAGCCTGCTCGGACCATCACCGGTGTCGTTTGACTCGTGGTCGGGGGGTTGGTAGGATGAGCAGAGACGGCATGTGAGCGGCTCATCGGCTTTCATCGAGAGGGTTGGCGCCGGGACGCGCTGCCGGACGAAAGGGGCGGGTCGTCCATGAGCTTCCGATCGCGGTGGATCTTCGTCGTTTTCTGTTTTCTCCTGCTTTTCGCCGCGCAGGCACGTTCGGAGAAAGAAGATCCGTTGGCCGAGATCCGGAAGCTCGCGGACGAGGGGAACACGGCAGCGCAGGTGCGGCTCGGCATTTGCTACCAGCACGGAAAAGGGACGGACAAAGACCACGGGGAAGCCGTTCGTTGGCTTACCAAAGCCGTCGAAAAAGATGATCCCGACGGGCTCCTGCTGCTCGGCATCGCGTATTCGACGGGGGAAGGGATCGCCAAAGACAAGCAGAAGGCCGCCGAACTGCTGAAAAAGTCCTCCCTTTTGGGGCATCCGATGGGGATGTCGGTGTACGGCAGCACGCTGGCCGAAGACGGGGAACTCGCCACCGGGGTCGCGTATATGCAGGTCGGCACGCTCCGGCTTCTCGATACCGATCCCTCGACCGGCATGAAGTTTCTCGGAACCCTGGGCACCTTCAAGGAAAAGATGTCTAAAGACCAGGCCGATCTGGCGAGAAAAATGGCCGTCGAGCTCGAGGCCGGCACTCCGTATATCGAAACGATTCTCGGGTATACGTTCCCCCTCGGGCCCATGATTTTCTCACAGGCCGAGGCGGAGGCGATCGTCCGCGAGATCCAGCCCGAGGTGGAGAAAGCCGCCGGGAGGACATTCAAGACGCCGCCGCTCGTCTCCGTTTCTTCGCGCTTCGTGACCGCCAGTTCGCTGTCGGACGACCTGTATCCGCAGCTGCGCAACCTGACGCCTCACCAGCCCGAAGCGTCGACTCGCCAGGCGGCGCTCCAGCAGTCGCTCACGATGGTACAGTCGCTTCTCGGCAAATACGGCTTCCACGACAAGACCCTGCATCTGCTTCCCCGCAACATGAGCTTGATGATGGAGAGAATCGGCATCAACGCTTCGTTCACTCCCAACCTTGTGCGGGTGCTGGTCGCCCACGAGATGACGCACGCGCTGCAAGACCAGTATCTGAACCTGAAAGATACCCTGCTGGGCATGACCGACCAGGAAGCCATGTCTGCCTTCAACGCCGTCATCGAGGGCCACGCCGTCTTCGTCCAGGACTCGCTGGGTACGGCGCTCGGGCTCGACCGCGAGGTCATGGAGTTCGCCCGGTTCCTGTCGGCCGGCGTCGATCCGAAAAAGGAAGAGACGGGCGGCGACGAGCTCCAAACATATAACAGACGCTATTTTCAGGAAGTGTATCTCGGCGGGAGGAAGTTCATCGACGCCATCTGCCAGCTGCATGGGCGCAACCGCCTGTGGGACGTGCTCGAGAACCCGCCGCTTCGCACGTCAGCGATCAGCTTTCCCGACACCTACACGTTCGGAAAGCAGACGCCGCGCCTGGATCTGAGCCCGATCCTCATGGGCATGGAAAGCCGGTTCGGCGGGGGCCCCTGGCAGGTCCAGCAAAGCGATCTCGGCGTGATGAAGCTCAAGGCGCTCTACGGCGGGATGCCGGCCGCGAAGCTGGATGCACTGCTGCCGCAGTTCATCGCGGTGCAGGGGCTGGCGTTCGGCCACCCCAGCGCGGAGAACCCCAACGGTCTGTCGTTGTTCTTCATGCGCGACGGAAGCGCCGTCCGGGACCTGATCGACAGCCTCGAGACCATGGGGTGCGAGAACCTGAAGCGAGCCTCGTCATCCGGCAAGGCCCTCGTCAAGGACATCCGGATCGGCGACTTGCAGGTGCCGGGTGCCGATATCGCCCGCAGGCTCTGCTTCCGCGTCGGCACCAACGAGAACAATATGACAAGCTATGCCATGTATCGCGTGGGGTTCAGATCGATCATGATCGAGTTCGAGGATACCCACCTGAATCTGCCCGAGCCGCGCGTGGCCGAGATCGCGCTCGAGATTCGCGACCGGTTCATCGCCTTTCGACGGAAACAGGCAGCCACAGTCGTGAGCGGCGGACCTTCGGTCCCCCCACGAACGGCGCCAACGACGACCGGGAAGGGGAACATCGACATCCGTGACGAAGCCGATCTCAAGGCCGGTCTGCGCCATTTCGGCCGCAACGATTACCCGGCTGCCCGCGACAGCCTGCGGCAGCTGCTCCAGCGGCAGCCGACCCACGCGCACGCCCGTTTCATGATGGCCGTGATGGCCGCCCGCGAGAAGCAGTTCGGCGAAGCCTGGAAGCACATCGAGATCGCGCGCCGCGTTTCCCCCGGGAACGAAAAGATAGAGGCGTTCATCAAACGCCTGCAGGAAGTCTCCCCCCGCTGAGCCCGGCGATCCGTCACAAAGCAGTTGCGTGGGTTCGGATTTCTGCTATGATGTTGCGCTCGCCTGAACGTTGATTCTCTCCCGGTTCAGACCGGGATGCCAGCCGAGGAAACGAGCCGTGTCAGTCCTGTCGATACCTGCGAGAGTGAAGCGGAGCCTGCCACTCCTCGTTCCGGTGCTGCTCGCGGCGTGCTTCCTGCGACTCCTGGAGTTCGGCTTCACCTGGCGCGAAACGAGAGCGCAGGAACTGGCGCAGGCCACCTGGGAGCGTTCCGCGAAGGGATTCCTCGGCATGCTTGCCTCCTCCTGCACCGTCGAGTCGCAGATCGAGTCGATGGGTCGGCGGATGACAGCCGCCATCGAAGCCGGGCTCCGACGCGCCCCCGCCGGCGCAACCCCAGAGCGCCTCTGCAGGCTGTTCCAGCGATGTTTTTCAAAGACACACCGCCCTGCAGGCACGCGGCTCTATGCCTGTTCAATCGACGACAAGGGCGATGTCACGCTGATGAGCGGCGCGGGGCTAGCTTCGGGCAAAGCACGCGTCATGGAGGAGCTGTTCAGGATCCTGCTTTCCCAAGGAACAGCCCGCCCCTGCCCGCCCGTCGCCCCGAAGTCAGCCCGACGACTGATGCGCGGCCTTCTCGGGGAAGACACGGACCCGGCCATGTTTTCCCCGTCACGCACCGGCCTCGTGACTCCCGTCCTGTTCGAAGGCCGCAAGCACCTGCTGTACTGGAATATCGCCGAGGGCGGTCCCGCCCATGCCCGCGCGTTTCTCCTGCTCTTCCCTGCCGACGCCTTCGCCCGCCATCTTGCCGTGCGCCACACACTGCTCGCAACCTTCTCTCGCTCGGGCGGACGCTTCGTCCCCAACCTGCACCCGTTCCCGCAAAACCGAGACGTGCAGGCTGTCTCGCTCTCCCACAGTCTGAAAGGGAATCCGCTGTCATCGGCCTGGAAAGAGTGCCGGGCGCTCGCCGCAGCCAATCCCGGCCTTCCGGCGGGAGGCGTGATCAAAACGCCCCGTTTCTGGGCGATGAAGGGCTTCTTTTCCTGCGACCACCCCCTCCAGGCATGGATCTTCTCCGAACCTCCCCACCGGCCGTCGATGACGCTCCAGCGGCTCCGGTTCGCGGGCCTCGCCGCGACCGTTGCCTTCGCCCTGCTCCTACCAGCGGCCCTCCTCTTCGACCTCACCCCGTTCGTCTCGCTCCGGATCTCGTTCGGGTTCCTGCTATTGTTCATCGGCCTGGCGCCGCTGAGCCTCCTGCTGCTCATCGGCACGAGCGCCATCGAACTCCAGGCCGAGCGGCTCATCCGGCAGACCGTCCAGGAAACGCTCGAACAGCTCAGCGAGGCCGATCACAAGACCTCGTTCGTTCACCGTGAGTTTCTGCAGGCCGCGGACGAACTCGCATCCTCTCCGTCATATATCAATATATGTATATCATCAGATACGACAGCCGTGAACCGTTCCGGAGCCCAGGCACACGCGTTTTTCCGGAACCGGGGGATCGAACTGGACGTCATGCATGTCTATCGGCCCGGCGGATACGGCGCGGTATATCCGTCGCGGAAACCGAACGGTGACTCGAACCAGGAGAAATGCGACTTTTTTGCCCCGATCGTCCGGCTCGCCCATGCCGACTTCGTGCCGGAAACCCCGGAAAGCGGCCTGCCACGCCTCACCGACACCCAGAAGAGTTACCAGACGGTGTTCTCCTCGATCGGACTCGACACGACGAGAAACTTCTACCTGAACTTTCTCGAGCATGCCGAGACCTTCCGCCTGATGGGCGGGGAAACGAGCCTGTATCTTTCCCAGACGTTCTCGGACCGCGGCATCATCCTCGCGCACGTCATCTACGAGGCCGCCGCCGAGAAGGCGCTCCGCAGGCAGCTCGTGACGAACCTGGTCATGCTCGCCATCGCGGGTCACACCGAGTTCGCCGTGGGTGAAACAAAGCCGGGCGGCATGATTCCCTTCTATCCGAAACCCGTCTCCGCCGCCTGGAGCACCCGGACGGGGATCCGGCTCAAGCGCGCCATGGAAGCGGCGGCGCGGCTGAAAACCGAGGTCATCAGCAGGGCGGACACTACCGCGTTCATCGCCGTACCCTGCCGAAAAGCAGGAAACTACGTGACAGGCGCCAGCGTCTCCCTCCGCGACATCCTCGACGGGGAGCGCCGTAACCGGCACCTGCTGTTGCTCTTTGCCACCGCATTTGCCGGCATCCTGTATCTGCTGGGCCGATTGATGCTCGAACACCTGATCATGCCGCTCGGGCTCGTCGAGGACGGCCTCAGGAAAGCCGCTGCGGGTGGTGATCCCGGCAAGCTAGCCCTGCCCCGCACGGACGAACTCGGCCGTATGACGAACGCGTTCGACGAGATGATCGACGGCCTCCGCGAACGCCAGTATCTGGGGAAGTTCGTCTCGGGAGCTCTCGAACAAAATCTTTCGAGCCGCGCACCCGACCAGGCCGTCCAGCCCCGATCGGTGACGGGGACCCTCCTGGTATCGGACATCCGTTCTTTCACCACGATGTCGGAAACCCACCCCGCGGATGAGATCGTCACCCTGCTGAACCGACACATGGCGGCCCTCACCCCGGGAATCGAACGGTTCGGCGGGCGTGTGGACCGGTTCATCGGCGACGCGATCGTGGCCGTCTTCGAAGACGAAAGCCGGGAGTCGGGCGTCCGCAGGGCGGTGCAGGCCGGCCTCGCGATGATGGAATCCCATGGAGGGATCCAGGCCTCCCGGGCCGCCGCGGGCCTGTTCCGTTACGAGATCGGCATCGGAATCGACTGCGGCACCCTGATGCTCGGCACGCTCGGCAGCCGCGGCAGGCTCGAGTTCGCGATCGTCGGGGAGAGCCGCCATGTTGCCGAAGAGATGGAAGCCCTTTCGAAGCTCGGCACGGCGACGAGGATCGTTCTCTCCCCCGCAGCGAATGCACTGGCGACGTCATTCGCAGAGACCGCCGCCATTGGCGAAGGCGACGGATTCGAACTCGTCGGCCTCCGAAAGGAGGGGGCATGAAAAACCGCGCCGTCTACCTTTTGCTGACCCTGTGCGTCGTTTTTCCTTTGCTGACGCTTACGGCAGGCGACGCAGCCCGTCGGACCTCTCGTCTCCAAGAGGGGGAAGAGATCGCCCGTACCCTCGTCC
>JAGOCE010000183.1 GCA_017998915.1 Candidatus Ozemibacteraceae bacterium | reverse complement strand
GCCAGATGGTGATGGCTGACCGGACCAGACGTTGCATCGTGGTCATGCGCGCGCCTCCCGCCTGCGTTCGAGCAGAAGGACGGTGCAACTCCCCATCGAGGAAACGGGGATGCGGTCGAACGGATCGTCGGACATGCGCGACGGGTTTGCCAGCAACGCGGGAAGGATGTTCCGGGCCAAGCCGTCGCGACCTCCGGAAACGGCCTGCCAACTGCCTTCGGAACAGACGGCGAGGGCTTCTCCAGGCGCGAGAACGATCATGCCGGTGTGGATGCCGTTTTCGTGGAACATGGTATCGGCCCGGTGGGGAGCCACGGCGAATTCTCCCTGAAACGCCCAGCTCATGCGGCCCTCCTCGGGATCGTAAACGCCGGCGAAAAGGGCGGCGCGGCGCAGAAGGTCAGCCTGACCGGGAAACCTGTTGGCCAGTTCCCGCAGAAGAGCCCTTGGATCGGGATCGTGTTCGGCCGCCAGGAGCCGAAGTGCCATCTTTGTCATGGCCAGCACCAGGGCCGAGCCGACGGCATGGCCGGGGAGGCGGGCGATCCAGAGAACGCCGCGCGAGCCGCCCTTTCCGTCATCGACGAGGTGATGGTCGAAGATCTCCCCGCCGATATCTGACGAGGAGCGGGTCACGCCGCGGCAGGACCAGGAGGCGGTTTCGAGCGGCCCGGGCGGGAAGAGGTTTTCCTGGATGGCGCGGGCGAACGACAGCTCTTTCATCTCGCTGAGCGTTTCGTTGAGGCCGTCGCCGATCTCTTCGAACTCGTCCGCCGTGCGCAGTTCGATCGATGTCGCGAACCGCGATGCGGCGAGATTTTCCAGGCCCCGGGACAGCTCGCGGACGGGGGTGAGAACCATCGAGGCGAACTGCATGCCGAGACCGACGCCGTAGATCAGGAAGACGGCGGCAAGGGCGAGGAAACCGCGATACAACGTGGCCATCGCTTCCTCGATGGGGCGCATGGGGGTGAGCAGCAGGAGATTGTGAAAGGAGATCAGCCGGCCGGGAAGCCCGGTCATCAGCATCGGATGCCCGTTCCAGACACCGCGGCGGGATTCCGGCGAGCTTGTTTGGGAGACGAGCACGTGCAGATCGAGCAGGTCGCCGGCGGGGCGTTCCCCGATGCGCTCCACGCGTTGTTCCTTTCCGGCCTTGGGAAGGGCGATCAGCTTCGCGGGAAAGCCGATCGTGGCGTTCGCCTCGCGGAGGTTGCGGCGCATCTGGGACAGATAGGCGTGCTCGATGCGTCCCTGCTCGAAGAGAACGAAAAGAAAACCACGCACCGAGCCGTCGGGGGCTTGGACGATATCGCGGAAGGTGAACGCGGAGATCGAGAACGCGACCGGCGCAAGCATGCCGCGATGGTCGATGAACATTTTCGCATACTGCCATCCCATATAGCTGTCGGTATTTTCCGGAGGCGGATCGGGAAACCTGGAGCTGCGGGAGCGATGCTCGATGATGCGAATCACCTGGCGGAGGACGACGGCCATTTCGCGTTCCTCGTCGAACTGGAAGAGGCGCTTCATCGTGATATTCCGGCCGAATTTTTTCAACACCCGGCCCTCGCGGTCGAAGAGCATGACGGACGCG
The DNA here is from genome assembly GCA_017998915.1 of Candidatus Ozemibacteraceae bacterium. Classification (GTDB taxonomy): domain Bacteria; phylum Muiribacteriota; class Ozemobacteria; order Ozemobacterales; family Ozemobacteraceae; genus MWAR01. Next base: position 6,183 of record JAGOCE010000183.1, on the reverse strand, counting down.
ACGGACTCGAACGGTCTGAGCGTTTCGATCTGCCTTTCGACACGGGCCCAGTCGTTCCAGGCCGTTCCAACCGCCGCGCTGACCCGCCGGAACCTGACGGAGAGACGATCCAGGTAATCGTTCAGGCCTGAATCGATATTCACGAGAAGTTCCTGCGCCCGGCTGGTTCGTTCCTGGACCATGGCGGACTGGCGGGCGTCGCGATAGACGGCTGACACGCCGAGCAGAAGCGCGCCCCCTGCGGTCGCGGCGAGGCCGAACAGCATCACGACGAGGAGGCGGATCGGCAGAGGCGGGCGGTTCGACATCGTGACGGTCGCGAACAGCATCAGGGCGGCAAACAGGAAGAGGCCGATGAATGGCATCTCCGGCCCTGGCTTGGGAAGGGAAGCGGAGCCGAACAGAATGAAACGGCGGTCGAGGAGCCGGGTCGCGAAGAGGCGGTTTCCGTGCTTGAACGAGGTGGAAAGCCGGTCTTTGCACAAGGTGGCGCGCCAGGAGGCGGGCAGGGGGCGCGGCCGGTCGGGAAGCCGGCCGAACGTGTCGATGACGCCGAAGCTGTATCGGGAGCCTGCCTTTTCCTGGATCTTCGCCGCGGCCGTGGCCGACAGTCGTTCGACGGCGAGGGTGGTCGGGTCGACGATGAGCAGCAGAATCACGGACTCGGCAGGTTGGGTGCGCGTCCGAAGGCCGAAGATACCGACGAGACAGTTCTGATGGAACTCCTCGGCGCCGATCATGATGCCGGGATTTCTGGCCAGAAAGTCAGCCGCGAGAGCGACGCCGAAGAATGACTCGACGAGCTTGCGGTCCGACGAACTCAGGCGGCCCTGCCTGCCGGCTATGATCCCGCGAATGAGTTCCAGGCAGCGCTCGGAGATGCGAACCTTGTCCGTTTCGCAGCCTGGCCGGACCAGGCGTCGGCCGTTTCGCGAAAACAGATATGCGCGAACCACCTTTCTGCCGTCATGGACGAGGAGAGGGCCGGGATTTTCACCCCAGACGATGCTGCGCCGAATCCGGCCCGCCCGTTCTTCCACCCAGGAGGAAACCTGGGAGAGGCGCGCGCCGTGGCCGACCATCCGTTCCAGTCCGTCGCGATGCCTGGCGGCTTCCCGGGTGAACGAGCCGGCATCGAGTCTCCCGATGATCCAGGAGGCCGCCAGACACGGCAGAACAAGTGCAATCAGGAGAGCTGCGCGCTGAAACATATCACTCCATGCATATCAATATCGATATAGTGGCGCGGAACCGGAAAAACGCGGCGCGTTTCCGCGCCCATCGCGTGCGCCGATCGGTCTCGCCGAAAAGATCGGGCGGCGGGGTGCCCCGAGGGGCGTTCGGTTCGGTGAGCATTCGATGTCATCCCACCCTTCTTCGCGATCGTGTGAAAAGGGATGGAACCGATGATACGGGTGGCGTACCGAGATGCCGCGGAGACTTTCTCCGCGATCAACCGCCTGATGGATCGAGGAATCACGATGTTTCACCCTCCGGGAACAGGTTACCATTCCATGCTGACTCACGCTATAATCAGGTGCATGTTGAAAAACCGTGTTCCGATGTTCGTGCTCGTCATCATGTCGCGGCATGTCGTGCGATCGATGGTTCTGGCTGCGCTGCTGCTTGCCTGTGTCGTTTCTGCCGGTGCCGCCGGGATGCGGGACATCGCTGCGGCGCTCGAGGCCAACCCGCGAGACGTGGCGGCCCTGAACGCCTACGGCATCGAGCAGGCCAAGGCGGGCGACCTGATCGGCGCGATCCGCACCTGGCGGCATGCGCTTGATATAGCACCAGATTATGTTCATTTCTATAATAATATCGGAAGCGCCCTGCGGCGGCTCGGATATGCCGCCGAGTCGCTCGCGTGGTATCAGGCCAGCCTGCGCGTCCAGCCGACCTACTGGACCTGGTACAACCTGGGCCTGCTTCACGAGGACGGAAAGCGGCGCGAAGACGCTCGGCGCGCCTATCACGAGGCTCTGCGGCTGTGCCCGTCGTTCAGCCAGGCCGAGGAACGCCTGTGGCGGCTGAATCGCGCGTTCGACGATGCCCGGGCAAAGACTCCCGTCACGGTGAAACTGCCGCCGGTCACGCCGGACATTTCCACGAAGCCGGTTACCGAGCCGGTATCGGCTGCGATCGCGAAGCGGCCGTCTCCGATTCCTGCGTCACCTTTGACAGAGAAGCGGGCTCCCGGGAAGAAACAGGTCGAAACACCTGAAAAGCCGGAACCATCCGAAGAACCGGAAGAGCCGGAACCCGCGGCAGAACGCGAGGCCCCTCCGATGTACCAGCATCCCCTCCCCGGAGATTCCGGCGGCCAGGTGTTCCTGACATTCGATGGAGGAGCCGACGCCGATGGTGTCGATGCGATCCTCGGGGCGCTGAAGGCACGCGGGCTGAAAACGACCTTTTTCCTGACGGGCCAGTGGGTGAAATCTTACCCGGAACTCGGCCGGAGGATTCTCGCCGACGGTCACGAGATCGCGAATCACAGCATGCGTCATCCGAACATGGCCGCCTGGGGGAAGGACAAGATCGCCGCCGAGCTGCAGAAGGCGGAAGCGGCGATGCAGACGGTGCTGGGAAGACGATTCGCACCGTTCTTTCGGTTCCCCTTCGGGGCACAGAACCGCCGAGTGGAGGCGATCGTCGAGGAACTCGGCTACAAGCCGGTCTACTGGAACATCGACACCCTCGACTGGAAAGAGCCCTCCGTGGCCTCGATCCAGCAGAGGGTGCGTTTGCGGGTGCGACGCGGCTCCGTCATTCTCATGCACGTGGGCAGCAAAACCGGGGCGAAAGCCCTGCCGCGGATGCTCGACGAGTTGTCGGGCCGCGGCTTCCGGCCGAGCCGCCTGTCGGATCTCGATCCCGCCGGTATCGCCGCCCTGCCGCGCGGTTAGCCGCGCATCTTCAGACTGTTCTCGTCGACCTTCGACTCTGCGAGGAGACGAATCGCCTCTTCCGGGGTGTTCGCCACCGAGAACAGCGACATGTGCTCGGCCCGGATCGTGCGACACTCGACACCGTGCTCAAGCAGGCTGATGAGAGGGTTATAATATCCATCGGTATTCATCAAGACGATCGGCTTCGCGTGCCGGCCGAGTTGCTTGTTGACCAGGGTGTCGAATAGTTCGTCGAGGGTCCCCATGCCGCCCGGCAGGACGATGAAGCCGCCGGACCGTTCGATCATGGTCGTTTTCCGGGTTGCCATGTCGGGCACGACGACGGTTTCATCCTGTCCGTGGGAATTGTCGATGCCGCGGTCGAGCATGAACTTTGGAACGATGCCGATCACGCGGCCCCCGGCGGCCTTGTTGGCGTCAGCGACGACCTTCATCAGTCCGCAGGTCGTTCCTCCGTAAACGAGCGCAAGCCCGTTTCTGGCGAGAAGCGTTCCGATGCGGCCGCCGTCTTCCAGGATCCGTTCGGAGACATTGGCGCTCGAAGCGCAGTAGATGCAGACAGCCTGTGGTTGAAGATGCGATGTCATTTCAGTGAACCTCTGGATGGATGAATGGCTTGATCAGGGAACCGAATGTTTCTGAAACACCAGTATATCAGGATTCTCGAGGACGAGCGTGTGCCTTCCGCCCCGAAGAATGCCATGAAGTCTGCTCTCCAACTCGATTGCGGAGATGCTCGGATATCCGATGGAATACCGGGGAAAGACCACCCATTCCGCGATGTCGCTTCCCTGGGGAAAATACCAGAGCTGCCGTCGTTTCCAGAACTGGGCGCAAACGGCCGGAGGTGCCGAAAGAGAGACGTTTTCGGGAATCAGCCGCTCGAGAGGCGCGAGATTTGCGCCCAGTTCCTCGACGCGCGGATCCGCCCCTTCCCAGAGCCAGGAAAGACTCGGAAATACCGTCAAACATAGCGCCAGACAGGATGTTGCCAAAAGTATCGCCAGTCGACGGCGCAGGCGTTCCTCGAGGCCGGCCAGATTCGCCATTCCCGCCAGAAACAGGCAGACGGCAAGTGGGGTCGTGTAGTGGTGACCGATCATCCGGGTGTCTTCGAACGGGCTCAGCAGGTTTTGGGCGAGAAACGGCAGGGTCGCCGCCAACCAGGCGTTCGCCGCAAACAGGGGGGTAAGAAGCAGAGGAAAAACCAGCCAGACCAGATACCGCACCTGATCGGCGCCGAATAACCGAAAAACGGCTTGCAGGGGTGATTCCAGGATATACCGATATCTGGCCTGAAAATGGATTTCCCAGCCTGGAGCCAGGAAAGCGGGCATGACCGTTTTCAGGACGATCACGGCGTAGAGGACGAACAGGACACCGGCCATGGAAAACAGCCGCCTGCGTTCCGGCTCCAGCACCGCTCGCCCAAAGAGGGCGAATGCCGAGAGAATCGCCAGATTTTCCTCGCCGATCGAAAGCAGAACCAGGGCGCCGATGAAGAATGCATCGGATTTCCATGCTTGAGCCAGTCCGGCCAGCGGCAGAAAGACGAGCGCCAGATGGCGCGGGTTGAAATCATACGTGGTCTGCGAAAGCAGGTTGGGTGGATACAACGCGAATCCGAGCGCCAGGGCGAATGCCGTCCAGGGCTCTCTTCCCAGCGTGGAATAGGCCAGAAGACCGATGAGTATCGTTCCCAGGCCGAACGCCAGGTGCAGGACGGCAAAGAGGATCAAGGGGTGCGGAACAAGATTGAATAGCCAGGAAAGCGGCCAGAGCGTGAGGGTGAAATGCATGGAAAGGTATGACCGCGACTCCGTTTTCCGGCCGCCCGCATGATCCGCATAACAGGTGAAGCGGAAACCATCGCCTTGTTGGGCCTGATGGAACGCTTGAGACCACATGGCGGTGTCGATGCCGATGTCCCAGTTGGCCCATCGGTTCTTCGTGACGTGCCATCCGAATCCTGAGACCGCGATGGCGAGCAGAAAAAGAGCCAGGAGAAAAGCGACAGGAGGTGATTTCCCCATATCTGCGAAGTATATCATGCCCACTTTCGGATGCCGGCCGGGTCCATGGTGCCACGGAAGGCGGGTTGCCTCGTTGTCGGCTGGCAAATCTGGCACTTCTTGCCATGGGTGGCTCGTGCTCGTATAATAGCGGCGCATCCGGCGACCAATGACCGTCAGACGTGGAAACGCCGAGTCCAGCCAGACACACGACAGGAGCAGACCATGGCAGATCTCGACACCATCATTTCCCTGTGCAAGCGCCGCGGGTTTCTTTTCCAGGGCAGCGATCAGTACGGCGGCCTTCAGGGAACCTGGGACTACGGCCCGCTCGGGGTCGAACTGAAGAACAACGTGAAGCGGGCCTGGTGGCGCCGCATGGTCTACGAGCGCGACGACATGGAAGGCCTCGACTGCTCCATTCTCATGAACCGCCTCGTGCTCAAATACAGCGGCCACGAGGACACATTCTCCGACCCGATGGTCGACTGCCGCAAGTGCAAGCGCCGGTTCCGCGCCGACCAGGTCGATCCGAACGAGAAGTGCGCCGAGGGCGGCGCCCACGATCTGACCGAGCCGCGGCCGTTCAACCTGATGTTCAAGACCACGGTCGGCCCGGTCGCCGACGATTCGAACATCGCCTACCTGCGGCCCGAGACGGCCCAGGGCATCTTCGTGAACTTCAAGAATGTGCTCGATTCGACGAATCGCAAGGTGCCCTTCGGGATCGCCCAGATCGGAAAGGCCTTTCGCAACGAGATCACCCCGAAGAACTTCATCTTCCGCGTGCGCGAGTTCGAGCAGATGGAGATCGAATTCTTCGTGAAGCCCGGCACCGATGACGAGTGGCATGCCCGCTGGGTCGACGAGCGTTTCAACTGGTATATCCAGCTCGGTATCAATCCGGAAAATCTGCGCAAGCTTGCCCAGAAACCCGAAGAACTGGCCCACTACGCGAAAGCCACGACCGATATCCTGTACCGTTTCTTCCCCGAGCGAGCCGACGAAAGCAGGCAGTTCGACGAGGTCGAGGGCGTCGCGAACCGCACCTCGTTCGATCTCATCAGCCACAGCAAGGGCGGCAAACTCGTTCTCAAGGACGGCCGCGAGATTCCGAACGAGCATGCGGTCAACAAGTTCACGTGGTTTGACCACGAAACCAATCAACATATCGTCCCATATGTTATCGAGCCGTCGGCCGGCGTCGACCGCGCCACGCTTGCCTTCCTGATGGACTCGTATGTCGAGGAGACGGTGAA
>JAGOCE010000182.1 GCA_017998915.1 Candidatus Ozemibacteraceae bacterium | reverse complement strand
CCGTTACGGATTCGCGCCAGGCCGCCCGTGCAGCCGGCCCAGACGTCGTCGCCGACCGGCAGGACGGCATCGATCCGGTCCGCCGGCAGACCGCGCGACCGGTTGAACACCTCCCAGTCGGGTTTCACGCCACCCATGACCTGCTCGACAGGCGTGCGGAGCCGGCACAGGCCGCCCGGTGTGGCCGCCCAGACCGTCCCCTGCGGTGATACGGCCATCGAGAGAATCCAGTTGTGGGCCAGATTCGTGGCAAACATGTCGATCGTCGACCAGGCGGACGGATTCGCCGCCGGCAGCCGGGTGTCCCAGATGCTCAGGCCGTCATCGTTCCCGCACAGGGCGTAGTGGCCGAGCTTGCCGAGCGATCCGATCCAGAGGTCTGCCAGGCCGCCGTTCGAGACCTTCTTCGTGACCGTCTCGAACCGCCCGTTCGGAAGCAGGAACGAAACGCCGTTCTGGGTGCCGATCCACAGGATGGTGCCGTCCCAGTGGAGGGACCAGATCATGTCGTGGGCGAGGCCGTCCGTCGAGGTGTAACGCTGGAACCGGCGGCCGTCGAGGCTCCTGAACAGTCCGTCGAAACTGCCGATCCAGAGCGCCGTGCCGTCGTGCGCGAGCGCCGTCGCCGGCTTTGCCGGAAAACTTCCGTCCTCCGGCGTCATCAGGACGGCCTGCCCTGCGGTGATGCGCGCCAGGCCGCCTTCCGTCGCCGCCCAGACGAGGCCGTCCGGGGCGACGAGAACCGCGTTCACCGGGGGGAGCGGCGTCGCAACCTGCCACCAGGCCGGGATGGTCCGGGAGGTCGCGATGCTTGTTCCGGAAAGCTCCGTCGGCGCCACGACCGGCGGTTTCTCGTCGGCCGTCACGACCGGAAGCCGCTCCTCGGAGCGGGGAATCGGCGCATCGGCTGGGAGCGGCGGAGGAACCACCGCAACGTGTGGCGCGGGAAGCGCTGGTGAAAGACTTTGCGTGCGCTCCGACCGCGGCGGTGTAAATCGTAAACTATATATCAATGTGAATACAAGAATGAGCCCGGCCCAGAAGGCAAGATTCGAACCGTTCGGGTCGCGGGCCAGCGGATGTCGTGGACTCATGATGCGCCTCCCGTTCTCACCGGTCCGTCAGCGGCACGAAACGGCCGCCCTGGATGCGGGCGAGCTCGACGGGTCGGGTCTCGTTTCCGCTTGCGTCGAACCCGCCTTTCCCTGTCACGCCGTCATACGAGGCGATCGCGGCAAGGGCGTCCCGGAGAGGGATTCCGCGCTCGGCCGAAGAGCGAAGGGCGGATGCCGCCAGGTGAGTGGCATCGAACCCGTGCGCGGCGAACGAGTCGGGATCGCTTCCGAACGCTTCGCGGTATCGTTCCATGAACGCCTGGGCCGTCTGGCCACCTTTCGCCGGATTGAACGGCATCGTGACGACGGACCCTTCGGCGGCCGGGCCCGCGAGGTCGAGAAACGCGGCCGGGGCCATGCCGTCTCCGCCCAGGACGGGCATGCGCATGCCGAGCTCGCGTGCCTGGCGCACGATCAGCCCCGATTCCTGTGCGAGGCCCCAGATCAGCAGACCGTCGGGATTCAGGGGCCTGATGCTCTCGAGGTGTTTCTTGAAATTGATGGTGCCGCCGTCGAACGCCACGTTTTCGACGATCGACTGGCCGAGTTCGGCCGCCCGGGCCGCATACACCCGCGCCCCCATCGAGCCGTATTTGTTCGAGTCGTGGAGAATCGCGACGCGGCGGAGCTGCAGTGTGCGAACGGCGAACGACGCCAGCTCCGATGCCTGGACCGTGTCGTCCGTCAGGCACCGGAACGAGTATCGGAACCCCACCCGGGTGATGAAGGGGTTCGTGCTCACCGAGGTGAGCATCGGGATGCGCGCCTTCTCGCAAACGCGCTGGACGTTCATCGTCGCGTCGGAACTCACCGTTCCGATCACCAGCTTCACGTTTTCGCGGTAAATCAGGTTCCTTGTCGCTTCCGCCGCCGCGATCTTGTCGTTCGCGTCATCGGCGAAGACGAGCTCGAGACGCTGGCCGGCGATCCCCCCGCCCGCATTCACGGCGTCGGCCGCGAGACGGATGCCGTTCCGCATCGAGATGCCATAGATCGAGGTCGGGCCGGTGAACGGTGCGATCACACCGATCTTGAGGGGGGTGCCGCCGATGTCGAAACCCGCCCAGATGATGGCGGCAAGCACCAGAAGGGCAACGAGCTGCGGCAGGCCGAACGAACGGGTCATCGCTGGTTCCTCCCAGATATATTCATTCGTATGATTCGTCGCGTCAGCCGCCGGCCGCCGTCTTGATATACGGGAGCATCAGAAGCAGGATTCCGGTGTAGAGCGCCATCGCGAAGAAGAAGAAGAGGGTGAAAAAGAAAAACGGCGTCTCGCGGATGATCTTCCGGAACAGCTCTCCTTCGACCTCCTCCTTTTCCCGAAACTTGCGGGAGAATCGGTCGAAAACGAACAGCGTGAGCGAACCGATACCGATGAAGCCGAACGCGAACCCGAAACCGGCCGAGAAAATCCACGTGTGTTGGTGGTGCGGCGCCGTCGAGAACAGCAGCCACGCGGCGAGCAGGCTCACGGCGAGAAGTGTGCAGAAAATCGTCGCAGCCCAGAACAGCCATGCCCAGAGAAAGTCCTTCATGTGCGGGCCTCAGGACCTGACCTTTTCCCACGTCCCGCGGAAACGGTCGGCCGGGTATTTCTGGCGGTTCTTCGCCATCTTCCGGTGCAGGGCATCCGCGAGGTCGATCTGAAGGACGTTTGCGAGGCTCAGCAGATACGCGAGCACGTCGGCCATCTCGTCGGCGACTTCCCCCCGCTTGCTCCGGGAAAGCTGGGCCGGGGTCGGGTGTTCCCATTGGAAGTGCTCCAGGAGCTCGGCTGCCTCGATCGCGACGGAGGCGGCCACGTTCTTCGGCGTGTGGTACGGAGCCCACTCACGCTCGCTGATGAACCCGCGAACGAGGTCTTTCAGGTTTTCGATCGTCGTGACGCGATCGGAGAATCTCGTGTCGTCGCTGGACGCGGGACGAGAGGCTGCAGACCGTGACGTCACGGCCTTTTTCGCCGCCTGCCTGCGCGGCTTGGCTGTAGAGGGCGGGGCGGGTTTCTTTTTCGGAGCTGCGTGCGGGGTGGTGTTTTTCGGCATGGTTGTGAGAGGCTGCGGCGGTCAGGGCCGCGGCGTGCGTTCGACCGCTGCGGATTCCGCGAGCATCGCTGCGTTGAGCCGGAGGATCTGGTGCGCCAGGTCGAGATTGACGCGGTCAAACGTGTCGGTTACCTGGTGATACGTCGGGTTGTCATCATACTCGGATTCGATCGTCAGCACCGTCGGAACTTGCTTTTTCAGGAACGGAACGTGGTCCGAGCCCCAGGGATTCGTGCTGATCTGCGTCGACAGGGTGGTGTAAACGGTCGCGAGCTCGGCCATTCGCTCGGCCATCTGCCGGTTGAACGCAGCCGTCTCGAGAACCGCCGAGAGCGGCGCTTTCGCGTCGAAGCCGATCATATCCATGTTGATGACGGTGCGCAGGCCGGCGATCTCGACCGGCGACAGCCCAGCGACGTAGGCTTTCGATCCGAGGAGACCCTGTTCCTCGCCCATGACGAGGACGTATCGGACCGTCGCCCGGCCTTTGCGACCCTGCATCAAACGCGCCAGGGCAAGAACCCCTGCCGCGCCCGAACCGTTGTCGTCGGCGCCGGGAGCAAGCGACGAGGCCTTCGGCGAGGTGCTGTCGAGGTGCCCAATGATGACGACCTCACCCGCGTTCGCCGGGTCGAACCCCGGCTGGACTGCTTCGATGTTCGCGCTGGGCGCCCCCGCGCTGCCGAACGCTTGCCGGCGGACCATGAGGCCCATGTTTCGCAGCGAGGTTTCACAGTAATCGAGGGCCTTGGCACCGCCCGCGGCATACGTGTAGCGGGTCTGAAGGTCGGCAAACGCTTTCAGGTCGGCGGCAAAGGCGTCCCGGTCGAGCCCGTTCACGAAGGCCGCGACAGGATCTTCCGGTGAAGGTTCACTTCTTCCCGGCCTGCTTGGCGGGGTCAGTACCACCGTGTCTTCAGGGAGCGGGTCGAGGCGGGTGAACTCCGAGAGCCAGCGCGAAAGCCCCATCCGCGCCGTTTCGCCGGCCAGAATGACGTGGTAGCCCTGCCTGCTCGAGACGGTCCGGACACCGGGGAAGACGCGGCCGCGAAGCGCCGGGTCTTTCGTGGAAAGCAGCCAGGCTTCCTCGCCGGGCCGGAAGGGCTGTGCAGAAGCCTCGGGGTGACGTCGAACGAGGCTTTCCGCAAAGCGGCCCCTGCAGATGAAAACGGTGGTTGCACCGATCGTCGTCCACGCGATCTGGGAATCGTCGGCCTTCTTGATGACGGATTTCGCGGTTTCCGTGGGCAGCCCGATCGCCCAGCGGCTTTCGATTTCTGCGGCATCGACGATGGCACAGCCCAGGAACGCAGCAACCAGAGTGCCGGCCAGATACGCGGTCTTACGAGGATTCATGGTTTCCTCCCTCGAGGTTCGATCGTTCGTGCTTCTGCATGATACCAGAAACATCCTTCCGGTTGCATCGCCCAACCTCTATTCCGGGAATGACCACGGAAGCAGGCCCGAAAGAAAACGCTTCGGCCCGTGTGGCCGAAGCGGGAGACAAGCGTGGGACTCTGACGACGGGACGGCTATTTTTTGTGGAGCTTGTCCACCAGGGCGCTTATCTTCTTCAGAAGGGTTGTGAGCCGATCGACGATACGCTGAACGAGAATCAGAAACTTCTGTTCGACTGTCTGCGTGGAAGCGGGTTTCCCGACCTCATCCTGCTTGTCGCCGGTATCCGTGTCTTTTCCCGGGGCGTCGTCGATGTTCGAGGGAGGCCGCGTTGGGGGTATGGTGCCCGTATGCCGGAAAATCCTGTCGTGGGCAGGGAGAAATTTTTTCGTCCTGGTGCTGTAGGTTCGAACGACGGCCGCTTCCGGGGACAATCTGATGGTTTGAACCCAGGCTTCCTTCGACAGGATGTTGGGAACATGGAGAACGGTGACGCCGTCGACCTTGTTCGATGCCGAGCAGAAGTCCTTCGAACCGGGCCGGATGTGCAGATGGCCGGCCACCCAGAGGAATACCTGGGAATGCTTCTTCAACAGGCTCCGGATCTTGTCGGCGGGCTGGATGTTTCCGTGAATCGGCCCCAGGTCGGTATTTCGATCGTAGCTTCCCGTGAGCGGGGCGTGACAGAAAATCACCGTCGGTAGTTTCGGGTTCTCGTCGAGTGTTTTCTTCAGAAATTCCATGCTCGCGTCTGACAGTTGGGCAAGGGGTTTTCCTTCGAGGGCATCGAGCGAAAGAAAGATCAGCAGATGACCACCCGCTTTCAACGAATAGCGAATTCCCTTCTGGTGAAGCTGAGCGCGGAACCGCTCGAGTTTTTCCCTTCTGATCTTTTTGGTCGCGCGGCTCTTTTTCCCATCCTTGTTGATTGTATCGTTGTAGATATAATCGTGATTTCCCGTGATGGCGAACACGGGAACGTTGAACTTCCCGATGTTGCTCCGGACCAGGTCGAACTCATCGGGGCTTGCGACTTTCGAATTCAGGTCGCCGGTGATGGCGACGGCATTCATGCCTGCGAGGCTGTTGATCGCCTTGATCGCACTCTCGAGGCCGTCGAGATTGTCTTTCCGGATGTGCAGATCGCTGAGAACGCCGATCGTGTAGGCGTCGCTCCGCTTCTTCGCCGGGCTCGCGGCTGTCTGAGCCTCATCGTCGCGGACGTTCAGCGCGGCCCCCATGCCGGGAGCTTCGTTGACGTTCGTCGTGACATCGTGGTCCTGCAGGGTTTCGAGGGGGTCTTGGGCGAGACCGCCGACGGGAAACGCCAGGATGGCGGATAAAACGAGAATTGCTGGCCAGATTCGATGTGTCTTCATGCTCTCCTCCGATTCCCTGAATTCATGAAATATTACCGTATCCTGCAGGAAAAGTTACTTCTCGTATCACGAGAGACACGACGATGACTCGCATACTCGTGAACGTTCGTGCCGAGGAATCGAAGCATGAAGCGTCTCGGAACATCGAGTTTCATCTGCAGGTTTGCGGGATCATGATACCGGCGCCGAGGTGCGTTATGAATGCGACTGTTCATGCGTCATCATGAGTGCGGGGAAAAAAAACTCCCGGGCGGAGCCCGGGAGAGAAACGCGGTTTCTTTGATCAGGAGGAGAATATGAGGAGGGAGGGTTCAGGGAATCATTTGTTACCTACGATCTCGACCTCGTGGCCGGCGCTCATCCAGCCCTGGATCCCCTCGGGATACTCGATGAGGTTCTTGTATCCGAGTGATTTCAGGTGCTCGAACAGTTTGCCGCTGGCGGGGCATTTGAGATTGGAACAGTATGTAACAATCAGCGCCTGCTTCTCGGGGAGCATATTGAGAATGGTGCTGACCTTGCTTTCGGCGTTCAACGACTTGGCGCCCGGGATTCTGCGGCCGTCGTCGTATTTTCCACTGCGGGCATCGAGGATGTGCATGGGCACTCCGGATGACAGCAGCGCCTTCAGGCCCTCGGTTGTTATGATCGAGCCGCTCGAAGAGTGCGGCTTCACCTCGACGGGCTTGGAGGGTTCGACGGTGCAGGCGCCATCGGGGCAGTCGGAGCTTTTCATGGAGGGGGAGGAGTGGCTGACGCAGCGTGCGCACGACGAACAATCTCCGCAAGATCCTGACCCTGCGTTCACGACGGGGATGACGAACAGAGCGACGGTGAAGATGATGAGCGATACGATGAGCGTTCTCATCGGTGTTCCTCCTTGTATCGAATGTGGGGATAAATGTTAGATGATCAAACAAATGTTAAACGATGTGATAAAAGTTAGCTTTATCTAACCTAGTTCGAATATACATACAAATCTTCGGTTTGGCAAATAGTATTTTTTTCACAACCGGGATGAGGTATCGTATGGGTGATGCCGCCGGCGTCCGAATCTGGCCTGACGTGGAGAAATATATGCCGAGCCTGCTCGTGTGCGGATTGACGAATCTCGAGATGACCGTCCGTGTGGAGGGTTTCCCCATCGGGTATTTCCCGGTGCGATACGTCGAAAACGGTGTTCGCGCCACGTGTTCCGGGGTGGGCTTCAACGTCGCGAGGGCCCTGCACATGCTCGGAAACGACGTGCGGTTTCTTTCTATCATCGGTGATGACCCGGCCGGCCGCATCTGTCGCGAGGAAATCCGCGCTGCCGGTATCGATGATGCAGACATCACCTTTTGCGAAGGTGGGACCGCACATTCGGCGATCCTGGTCGACGGCGCAGGCAGGCGGCAGATCAACCTTGACCTTCGGAAGATGCAGGAGCAGGCCTTTCCTGCCGACCGGTTCGCCGCTGCCGTCCGTGATGCCGAGATCGCGGCCTTGTGCAACATCAACTTTGCGCGGCCGCTGTTGTTCGAGGCGAAAAAACTCGGGAAGATGATCGCGGCAGATCTGCATGCGCTCAGCTCGCTTGACGATGAATACAACCGCGACTGGCTCGAGAAGGCAGATATCCTGTTCATGAGCCACGAGGGCCTTCCGTGCCCGCCGGAAGCGTTCGCGGCCGAATTGCTCGGACGGTTCCCCGCGCGATTCCTCGTGATCGGCCTTGGAGTCGAGGGGGCACTTCTCGCCGAACGCGGGAGACCGCCGAAACGGGTTCCGGCCGTTACCCCGCGCCCCGTCGTCAACTCGATCGGAGCGGGCGACGCCCTCTTCGCGGCATTCCTCGACGGCTGGCTGCGATATGGCGACGCTGCGGCGGCG
>JAGOCE010000181.1 GCA_017998915.1 Candidatus Ozemibacteraceae bacterium | reverse complement strand
AAGTTTCGTCCTGCGGCAGGCCCTGCACGAACGAAAACGCAACATCGGCTTTGGGGATGCAGGAATCAGGAAACTGACTGTTTCTTCGAGACGAGTTCCCGGATTTCCTGGGTGAAGAGGCTGACATCACCCGAGACGACGATGTCGAGGGCATCGCCTGCCTGGATGATTGTCGAGCCTGCGGGGACGATGTGCTGGCCGAGGCGCCGGATGCTCACGATCAGGACGCCTTCAGGCAGGTTGATCGAGCGGATTTCCCTGTTTTCCATCTCGGAGCCCTCCTCGACGACGAGATGCAGGTCCGACGGCTCCGCGAACAGGGCGGGCGGCGGGCCGCTCTTCCGGAGATCTTCGTTCAAGAGCGATTCATATATTGGTTTTCCGCCGAGCCATTCCGAGATGTAGAACGAGATGAGCGATGCGATCATCATCGGGAAGAGCAGTTTGAAGTTGGCGGTCATTTCCAGGATCAGCACGATGCCGGTGAGGGGGGCATGGACGACTCCCGAAAAGAAGCTGGCCATGCCGATGACGGAGAACATCGAGGGGGTGATGCCTGCGCCGGGGAAGAGTGTGTTCCCGGCCAGCCCGAGCGCATACCCGGTCAGGCTGCCGAGGGCGAGCATCGGCGCGAAAATGCCGCCGGGGACCTTCGCGAGATAGCTGATCACGGTCAGGAAAAATTTCCCGGCGAGCAGGAGCAACACGAAGCTCAGGCCGAGTTTTCCCGGGACCGACTCGTTGATGATCATTTCTGCCGTCCCGTGGCCGGCACCCGCGATCTCAGGAAGCCAGACGAGTGCCATGCCACCGGCAAGCCCGGCCAGGGGGGCGAAGAGGCCGCCGGGAACCGATGCGAGAATGCCATCGCGTCGGACACCCCTGATGAGGGCCCGTTTGAAGGTGAATGCCGCCAGCCCGGCCGCGACGCCGAGGAGGGCGAACCAGGGGAGCGAGGCGAGGGGCGGGGTGGCGTGGGCAAAGACCCGGAACGAGGGAAGCTGCCCCAAAAAGGAGCGGGCGAGCGTATCGGCCGTGATCGAGGCGGCGAGGGCCGTGATGTAGGGCAGGGAAGTCAGCTCGAAGTGGAGCTCCTCGATCACGAAGAGAAAGCCGGCCAGTGGGGCATTGAACGCGGCCGAGAGGCCAGCGCCGGCGCCGACCGATATCATCAGCGGCGCTGCTTTCGCCGGTAGGCCCAGTCGGTCGGCGACCATCTTGCCGACGGCACCGCCCATCTGGACTGTGGGACCTTCGCGGCCCAGCGAGAGGCCGGAGCCGATGGCGAGAACGCCCCCGACGAATTTCACGGGAAGAAGCAGCCACCAGCGCAGTTCGCGCAGGTTCATCAGCACGCCCTTGAGGTGGGGAATGCCGCTTCCCGCGGCTTCGGGGCAGTACCGCGCCGTCATCCGCGCCGTGAATGTCACGATGGCTATGCAGGCCAGCAATACGACAGGGGTCGTCCACCAGGCGTCGGCCATGACGGAGCGGAACAGGTGCGTGCGCAGGTGATCCACCTCATACAGCGCTTTCTGGAAGGCGACGGCGAAGATCCCGGCGATCCCGCCGACCAGGATGGCCTGGGCGAGCTGGAACCGGCGGCGCTCGCGCGACCGGAAACCCGTTGATGCGACTGGTGTGTGATGATTCGTCTTCATGTCTCACTCCGACGCGGCATTGTCGCGCATATCGGCCGGAGGATCAAGGGATTCTTTGCCGAAGACGGCGAACGCGCGCACCGCCTTACGGTGCGCGCGTTCTATGGTTCTAGCGATATTATTTGGAGCGGCGGATGGTGGTGCGGGTGAAGAGGCCCTCGGGGGTGAACTCGAGCGAGGCTGAGAGTTCCTCGAGGCTATCGACGAAGCGGTTCAGGGGCTGCGCCGCATCGGCTGCCGCGGGCTGGCGCGGTTTTTCCGGGGTGCCGTGGATGGAGCAGGCGATACCGCCGCGGCCGGGCTCGTCGCGGTAGGCGCCGCCCTCGGGGCAGAAGGGCACGTAGCCGTTGATCCGCAGCGACTCGTCACTCCAACGCTCGCTTGGAACGCCCCGCAGGCGCGCCAGAGCGTCCAGGGAGCCGAGGTTGTTGAGGCAGGCCTCGCGCACCTGCTCCTGCCACCCGAGCCGGGTCGCCTCGGAGATGCGGTCGAACGCCTTGTAGCGCAGGCGGAACTCGAGGTTCGCGATGGTCGTGAGGCGGTCGGCCGGGCCGGTCAGCAGTCGTTCGAGCACGCCGCGCTGGGTTGAGATCAGCAGGGCGCCCTCGTGGACCGCGAAGAAGAACCGGAAGCGGACGACGAAGAGGCCGAGCTCGAGCGTGTGGAACACCGGTTTTCCCGTTCCGAGCGAGGTTTCGTAGGTCCGCAGCCGGAGGCCGTCGGAGAAACGTGACTCGTCGCCCATCGAGTGGCGGACCAGGTGGTCGAGGAACTCGCGCAGGAAGCGGGCCGCGAGGGCTTCGTCGCGCACCTGGACCACGCCGAACACCGGCAGGTTCAGCGAATACAGCAGTACGCCGGCCAGGGCCGCCCGGGCTGGATCGCGCGCCATGTCGATCATCAGGAGCCCCGAGGTGTCCTGCATGAACTCGAACCGGAGATCGCCGTCGGCCAGCCCCAGGACAAAGCCGGGTCCGATCGCGCGCAGGAACTCGTCTTTCGTCAGGGTCGAGCCGGCGACCAGGCGACTGACCGTTTCGTCCCAGCCAGAGGTGAGCGCGCTGACGGCCTCGCCGTTGAGCTTGCCAGCCAACAGACCGATCGTCTTCGGGTGGATGGGCAGGTCGAGCTTTGCCGGGTCGCCGCCGCACATCGTCTTGAACCCGTCGTAGAGCGAGTTTTCAACGAGCGGCAGGATGCAGGTCTCGAGCGAGATGCCGTCGGTCGCGAGCCGGCCGCGGATTCCCACCGGGTCGAAGAATCGCCGCCAGTACCGTTTGTAGGAATCGACGAATGACTTGTATTCGTCGATCTCTTCCTTCGTCACCCGGCTCGGCGACCGCTCGATGATCGGCTTCAGATAGCGCAGACGGCCGTGGAAACTGCAGACCGGTTCGACGGTGCCGGATGCGAGCGAGAATTCTCCGCCTTCGGGGCAGGAGAGATACGACCCCTTCAGGCAATTGTCCGCGACGAGATCGGCCAGGGTCGGGGTTTTGCCGGGATGCTCGTCGGCGTGCAGGGTAACGGCGTTTTGGAGCAGGCGCAGGCTCCCGATGCAGTGGAGCTGCCTGCGGCGGGCGATCTTCCAGACCGGGTCGACCAGCTGGCGGATGTGCGCGTCGGACAGGTACAGGAACACGTCTTCCTTCGCCGGGTCGTGCGGGAACACCGTACGCATGTAGCGGTAGTCGGCCGCGCCGGCCAGAGAGTGATGGCGGCCGCGCCAGGTGGCAATGATGCGGCCGAGGGCGGCGGCGCTGTTGGAGTAGGCCGCGACACCGTCGAGCGAGCACGAGAACGAGTGGAGATGCCGGTCGGGGGTCGTGAGCGAGAACACCTCGACGCCGTCGATGTCGAGACGCTCCTCACGGGCCTTCGGGAACCGCTCGCGGGCCGCTGCAAACCGCTTCTGGGCCATCATGTCGAACAGGGCCCGGTTTTTCACCGTGAACAGCACGGAGAGATCGGTTCCCTCGTGCAGGAATGGGTCGGCGCCGCAGACGGTGAGATCGGCGATCACCTGGTCGCCGAACAGCCGCGTCAGATCCGAGGTTTCGAGGCACAGCTGGTCGAGCAGCTTCTCCTTCACGCGTGCGTCGTGAGCCGCGGCCTGAAGGGTATGCAGGAGGCTGGTCCCCCACTGGTCGAGTAGGTCGCCGAACGCGATCTGGCGGTTGATGTCCGAGAAGTGGCATGAGTAGAACTCGGCCGGAACGAGCTTGTCGAGTGGCAGGGTATTGGGCTCGCGGCTGCCGATCATCGTCTCGTAGGGATGCGACTTGATGTCGGGCCCCTGCAGGACCGTGATGGGATCGGTCTGGTCGGCGGCGGTGGCCGAGGCGGGCGGGCGGTTCATGCGGTCGAGCTGGAGCGCCTCCTGGATGGCGAGGGCGCCGGTGGTGAGGGAATACAGGTCGGCGTCTGGAGCTTCGCGCCGTCGGAAGAACGTTCTGCGATCACGCTCCGGATCGTCGCGGACGAGGCCGAGCCGGATGGGGACCTGCCGGGCCAGGTAGGAAAACAGGCTGTCGGCAGGTGTCTGCCGGCCCAGGATGGTCATGCGGCGCTTCCAGGAGTCGAACCAGTCGTCGCGCACGCGCGGGTCGTCGGTGACCTGGCCTGCAGGGACGTCGAGGGTGATCTCGCGCAGGAGGCGGCCGTCGCGGCGGTCGTGCAGCCGGAGGCGCACGGGGCCGGCGTCGCGGCACCGCCCGAAGACGAGAAGCGCCGGCTTTTCCTGCAGGCTCTCCTCGTCGGCTTTCCTGATCGCCTCGAGATCCTTCTGCTCGGGCTCGATCGGGCCGTGGGCGTCGCACCGGACCGTTTTCGCGCCGTGGGATTCCGTGACGAACCTGTAGCGGCACCTTCCGGATGGACCGGGAATGCGGGATGATAGATACTTTTCCTTATATAATACTTCGAGATATTCCTGGTCCGGGCCGGTGAAGGGCTTCTCGTGATCCATGTCGTACATCTCGGAAGCGCCCAGCAGGACCCTCATATTCTGGCGACAGGCGACACCCTGGGCGCGCGACGAGCGCAGTCCCTGGCGTGAGCTCCCGGTCGTCACCTGGAACAGTGCACGGTCGGCAGGCTCGGGCACCACGTCGACGGCCGAACAGCCCGCCAGATCGTCCTGCGGCACGGTCAGCCGGAACCAACCGTTCGTCCCCTCCCTGTAAAACGTCGCTTCCCATGCCGCCGTCGGGGCGGTTGACCACAGGGCCAGGATTCCGGCCAGGACCAGTATGCGTCTGATTGCCATCGTGGTGTCTCCTCTCGATGTTGTTTTCAGATCCGAACCTGTTTTTTCACCTCCCATTCTATCAGGATCAGCCCCACCAGGAAATTCATCACCAACCGCCGAATCACGAATATACAAAGATCGCCTCATCGCATCGGCACAGGAAAAAATCACCATGAAGACACCAAAACAAGTAGTAATTGCTATAGAATGTCTCGCGAGGCTAATCCCTGCGTCTCCACGCCCTGGGCGTATCGCGATGCGCTTCTGCGAGGTGATTCAGGGCGTGGTATGCTGAGCGAAAGGACACAGAGGAGGGAACCATGAAGCGAGTCGGGCGACTGGTGGCTGCCATGCTGATGGGGATGCTGCCTGCCGGGGGGCAGGCGCAGGAGGGGGCTCTTCCGGCTGGTGAGACGGGTGGGGTAAAATCGGACGCGGGCGGCGGGCCGGTCTGGAAAGCCGACCCGGAAAAACGGAAGGCGCTGATCGAGTCGCTCCGGGCCCTGCGGCGCGAACCCGAGAAGGTCGAGTTTCACAGCGCCATGTGCTACAAGATCGCCCGCCCGCCCGAGTCGGTTCCCTATACCTGCAATGTCTGCGGCGCCGTAACCGAGCATTCCTGGGCCGGCGTCGGGCAGATCGTCGAGAGGCTTCCCTACCTGGAACGGTCGCTAACGGAACTCCCCGTCAGGATCACGTATGACGCCTCGTCCTTGTGCTCGAAGTGCAGCAACGGCCGGCTACCGGCCATCGAGATGACGACCGAGTGCGGCGAGTGCGGCAAGGCCTTTCGCTGGACCGTTTCCACCCCCGAGGAGGAGGAGGGTCTCCGCCTGCTGTTCCTGCGTCACCCGATCACCTCCTTCGACGCCGGTCCCGGCAAATGGCCGGACGGCCCGAACCCGGAACGTGTCAGGGAAATACAAAAGTATATATCATCACATATGTTTTGTGAGGACTGTCGCCCGTCGCTGGGGCTTTCAGAAAAACCGCAAGGCGGCGAGTGAGATGCGGGAAAATGAGTCGCCCGGGCCGCGATCGTGCGGCCCGGGCGTCTTGTCGTTAAGGGCGTGGATCAGGGATACTCGACGTGGAACGCCGATGTTCCCGCGAGGTCGGTGGGGCTGGTGAAACTCTCCTGGACCTTGCCGTCGCCGTTTCCGGGGAGGAGGTTGGCGAGGCTCGAGCCGACCGGCCACCGCTTCACCGACTCGCGCTTTTCGGCCAGCCAGTCGACCATCGAGAGCACCGTCTTGGCGCCTTCAGGGACATTCACTTTCCCTTCCTTGTCCATCCCCGTGAGGAAGTCGGCATACGTGCCCATATACTTGTACATCGGCGCGAACACGGCGCCGACGAGTTTCGCAAGCTTCGTGTAGCCGGCCCCGCTCTGTTTGACGAGCGAATTGATATCTGACACGATAGATGCTGCGATCTTCGCTTCCGCGGCCAGCTTGCGCGCGGTTCCGATGCCCCAGCCAGCGTCGAACTTCCCGGCCTTCTTCGCCGCGTCGAAATCGGCACGGGCCTTCAAAAACTTCGTGAAAGCCTCGTTCGAGCGAACCTTCTCGAGGACGCCACGGAGCTTCTCGCGCGCCTCGGGCGTCGGATAGGCATCCGACAGGGTTTTGCAGCCGGGGGTCAGCTCGTCGACGATGAAGTCGTTGAGCTTTTTCAAGTCGGGCGGTTTCTGGGACGTGAAGTCGCTCGTGAACGCCATGACCCGGTTGGCGATCGCGACGCGGTCTTTCGGCTGGAGTCCGTCGACGACGGCGTTCAACGCGACGATCATGCGGTCGCGGCCCGACGATTTGGCCGGCTTGTAGCTCGTCATGCCGGCACCCACGGCGTAGCATTTCCAGGCGAGCTCGCTGCAGTAGAACGCACGGTTCGTGTCGTTGTTGGTGAACCCGTAGTCGTACGGCTTGCCGAGCTGGGTGGTCAGGTAGTTGACGGCCCCGTCGATGTTCTTCTTCGCCTCGGCGGCGGGCTGGCCGGCGGTCGGGCGTTCCAGGCGCATCCCGGCCCAGCCGGCGAGCTGTTCGTGCCAACTCGAGATGCGGACGCGGTTGTTCGTCGGGTCGGTTTTCGAGCCGGTGGCTCCGACCGCCTCGATGAAGACGCAGGGTGGCCCGTCGATGACGATGATGGCGTGGTGGTATCGGCCGCCTGTCAGGATCGCGATCGGATCGTTCTTCTGGCCTTCGACGGTCTTGTGGCCGCTCAGGATGATGTCGCCGCGCTGAGCCGCGCCTGAAAACTTCACCATCGCGGCGTCGCCCCGGTAGCGTCTGGCCCATTCCAGCATGCGGACGGGATCGCCGAAGTTCGGGGAGTAGACCGCGTTCGGATAACTGTACATCGCCCTGGCCCGCGCTTTCGCCCGGTCGAGACTGCCGAGCGGCTTCTGCATGGCCTGTTTCAGGGACGGGTAATACGATGGTAACAGTCTGAGCGCCATCAACTCGCGCTCTTCGGATGTAAGAAGGCTGTCGAGCGTGTCAGAGGCGACAGCCGTCGCCGCGCCGGACGCGGTATCGGTAACGGAAACGGTTATCTGGCTTCCCCCGAAGGGGGATGTTGTCTGGCCCGCAGCGGGGGCGGGGCCCCAGGCCGTCATTCCGACGATACAGGCGATCGCCAGCAGGTTCGAAATCCGTGTCGTGTTTTTCATACGTATGCCTCGCTCTGATTCACGGTTGGCAATGATGCCGAGAACGGGATTAATCAACTCATTATACTCATACCGTGGAAACCGCGCTCTGGTTTTCCGGAATTTTCCCCGGCCCTGAACCGCCCGGCGGCGCCTTGCAAAAGGAACTTCGATGCGGTACACTGACAAGAACACCGCGATGCGGCAGGGGTTGTGTTGCCGGTGAAGTCGTTGAAGATGTTGAAAGGAACAAGAACATGC
>JAGOCE010000180.1 GCA_017998915.1 Candidatus Ozemibacteraceae bacterium | reverse complement strand
ATAGTATATCATTCTATATATTTATCCATTCCATATCCGAACATTGCCGGCACTCATTCAAACGTGAGAGGGAAAGCTGAATCTCATGATAGCTGAAACGTGGGATGGCAGCGGCACGTTTTTTTTCGTATGATGGAGCCCATGAACACCTTCGCCTTTCACTCCTACGCCACACACCTGTTGTTCGCCTCCCTGGCCATCATTTTGTTCGCCCTTCTTGCAAAAAGCAGGATGAGATTCTCCTTGTTCCTCTTTCCCCTCGTTTTTCTCGCGGGGGGTGCCGCAGCCTCTTCCTATACCGCCCAGAACTCCTTCCACATCATGCGCGACATGGCCTGGCTGGTGTTCGGCTATCTTCCCGCGACGCTCGCCGTTTCAGCCATATATCTGGCGCGCAGTCGCGAATGGGCGCACGCGGTTTCGGCCGCCCTGTTTGCCGGATTCCTCTGGGCCGTCGCATGGCAGGGTTTCATCGTCGAGCCTGGGCAACTGACGGTACGGCGGTTTCAGATCGCCACGCCGAAAATCCGGTCGAAGATCCGCATCGCGTTCATGAGCGATATCCAGAGCGACGCGTTCGGCGACAACGAGCGCCGGGTCTGGCGGTCGCTGCTCGCCGAGAAACCCGACCTCATCCTTCTCGGCGGTGATTACACCCACGACTGGTCCGAAACCGTCCGACAGAAGGTCCGCCTCGCCACACGCGAGTATCTGCTCAAAATAGGGTTCAAGGCCCCTCTCGGCGTGCTGGCGATCCAGGGGAACGTCGACACCCTCCCCTGGAACGAAATGTTTGCCGGAACGGGCGTCGAAACCGTGTCGAGCCGCTCGTCGCTTCGATTCGAAGGCGGGCTCACCGTGACGCTCCTCGGCATGAAGGAATCGTTCGACACACGGTTGAAGGTTCCGCCCGCCGAGGGATTTCACCTGGTCCTCGGGCATTCGCCCGATTACTCGCTCGGCCAGGTTTCGGCCGACCTGATGCTCGCTGGCCACACCCACGGGGGGCAGGTCAGGCTTCCCTGGTTCGGCCCGCTCATCACCTCGAGCAAGCTGCCGCGCCGCGTCTGTGACGGCGAGTCGAGATTCCCCGACGGACGGCGCCTGTTCGTGACCCGCGGCGCCGGTCTCGAACGGAAGCACGCGCCCAGGATTCGTCTTCTCTGCCCTCCCGAAATCGTGGTCGTGGAACTCGTTCCGTCAGGCTCGGCCGGGCCGGCCTCCTGAGCCGCCGTGCGGTTTCTTTCCTCCCGCCCGTCGTTTCCGGCGTGGGCCCAATGTGCTCTGCTCACCCTTCTTTGTCTCGTCTGCTTCGCCCTCTGGTCTCCCATGATCGTCGAATTTCTCCCCCCGCCCGGAGTGTTGAAGACCTTCATTTCGGACGGCGACGAGCGGGAATACTACCTGTTCGCCCCGGAAGAACTTCCGGCGTCGCAGCCGGTTCCGCTCGTGTTCATGCTCCAGGGCTTCGATGCGCCCGAAGCACCGTCGGGCGCCACTCGCGCGTTATACCGGCAGATCGCCATCGCCGCACGGATGCATCGATTCATCGCCGTCTTCCCGCGCGGCATGACCGGTTCATATCCCGACGTTCCCGGCGTCAGGGCCTGGTGCCCCGGACATTTTCACGAAAACCGAGCGTTTCTCGTGCGACTCGTCGCCGAGCTTCGGCGCTCGTATCCCATCGACGCGAGCCGGGTCATTCTCGCCGGCTTTTCCAACGGTGCCTATTTCGCATCGACCGAACTCACCGTCCGGCCAGACACGCCCTTCACGGGCTTCTGGCTCGACGGCGGCGGGTATCCCTACGCGTTCAGACCCGACGTCAAACGTCTGCCGGTCTTTCTCACCTGGGGTGAACGGGATATATATAACGCTTCACATTCAATAATCCTGGAGACATTCCTCGTCGATCATGGCTGGAAGCGCGGCGAAACGCTCGTCTCGGAGCCGCATCACCAGGCCCATGTGTTCAACGATGCCGCCGTCGGAAACGCCCTCTCGTTTCTCCTCGGGAGCAGGTAGGGTATACTGGGGATGAGGAGTTTCCTTTCTTGATCAATCTTCCGGAAACACTACCCGGGCGTGCGGCGCTTTTCGGAAGCGCCGTATGCGGCAGCGTCGCCATCATACGCCTGTCGCTCACGGACCTGCCCACGTATGTTCCGGCCGCGGCCCTGGCGTTTCTGATCGCGGTTCTGTTCCTGGCCTGGTATCTCCCCTATCATTCGCTCCACCAATGCGCCCGGGCGGGCAATGCGTCGCGGACGGTCCTTCTCCTGGGCCAGGGGGCCAACCCCGACCGACTCGATATCTGGGGCCTCACGCCCCTTCATATCGCCGTCAGCATGGGCCACCGGGAAACGATTCGGGCCCTGCTCTCCGGAAAGGCCGATCCGAACGTTCCCGGCGCATCCGGGAACTGGCCGGGATCGACGCCGCTGCATCTGGCGGTCGCCACCGGCCAGCCCGACCTGGTCGACATGCTGCTGGACGCGGGGGCCCGGCCGAATGTCCAGATGAACGACGGGGCTCCGCCTCTGCACATCGCCATCATCACCGGCCGTCCCGACCTGGTGAAGCATCTTCTCGACCGGGGCGCCGATCCGAATCTTCACGGCCCGGAGACCGCGCCGCCCATTCATCTCGCCCTGTTCTCGGAATCTCCGGAGATCGCGAAACTTCTGCTGGACGCGGGAGCCGGGACGGCCGCCCGCGGGCCGAACGGCGGAACCGCGTTGCATCTCGCGGCCGCCTTCGGCCGTTGCGAGACTGGCCGCCTTCTGCTCGATTGCGGGGCGGACATCCATGTCCGCAACGACATCGGGGAGACGCCGCTCCATTACGCCGCGCGCGAGGGCCAGGGCGAATTCGTCGCCTTCCTGCTCGAACGCGGAGCGCAGGTCGACGCTCGAACGTCGACGTGGGGAACCGCGTTACATAGTGCAGCATATCATTCTCAGACCGACATCGCGAAGGTGCTGCTCGACCGCGGGGCGAACGTCAATGCCCGCGCCAACGACGGCATGACACCGCTTCACCAGGCGGCATCCCGCGGGAACACGGCGACGGCAGCTCTTCTCATCGATCGCGGGGCCGAGATCGACGCGCGCGGGGACTACGATCTGACCCCGCTGCACGTGGCAAGGGCGCAGGGGCATGCCGAGGTGACCGAACTGCTTCTCTCGAAAGGCGCCGAAGACACGCAGCCTCCTCCGGAAACCTTTGGCTGATCCGCGTCTTCCCTTCAGCGTTCCCCGGGAAAATCGTCGAGAAGCAGGAGCTCGGGCGACCAGCTTCCAAGGAGCTTTGCCAGGGGCGCAAGATGCATCCAGCCGGTGATATGGCAGAGCCGCCCCTGCGATGATGCCAGGGTCTCTCCGAGAAGGGCGGCGATCCGCTCGTCTGCGGACGTCACCGCGCCGTAGTCCCGGGCGGTCCGGCGGGCCGTTTCCCATTGCCGGCGAACCTGGGTGGCAAGCGACGGTGCGGGTTCGACGGCGAGCCTCGCGAGGTTTTCCGGAGACATCAGTTCGGTTTCGAATGGTTCGAGAAGCGCCCTCGATTCGTCGTCGTTCCCGACCTGCACGAGGCGGGCGGAAGATGCCCTGCACCAATCCTCCGCCGCTCGCAGTTCAAAGGGAACGCCAATCTGGGCTTCGACGGCCTCGAGCGCGGGCGGCAGCGTTCCGTCGGCGCGTTTGTAACGGGCGATGCTGTCGAGGAAGCCGGGGAAGCGCGACCGCCGGAACTCGACGGCGAACCGGCTGACGTCGACGGTGACAAGGTCCGGTCCGATGGTTGCGAGCGCGTGAAGAAGCCGGCCGTAGCCGGCAGGATCGAGATGGACCGTTCCGACGATGGTCAGCGGCACGCGGATTTCCTCCTCATCGGAAGGAACATACCTCAACCGGACCTTTTTGAACATCTGTCGGTTCAGGCGACGTTTCCCTCAGTCGGAAAGCTTGAATGATGATGGGGACGCGGGTAGAATACGGAGAGACAACGTGCGCGATGGATATCGCAACGGCCGTCGCCCGAAGAGGACAGAAACCGCATGTTTGAACCGAACACCATCGTAGGCCGGCATTACCGCATCGTTTCCCAGCTGGGGTCGGGCGGCATGAGCCAGGTTTACAAGGCCGTCGACGTGAACCTCGGCCGCGAGGTGGCCCTCAAGTTCCTGCATCCCGAGTCCGTCGGCGAGAAGGACCTCGTCCAGCGGTTCCTCAACGAGGGAAGAATACTGGCCACGATAAAACACCGCGCCGTCATCGACGTTTACGCATCCGACACCGACGAGGCGACGAAAGCCCCCTTCCTCGTCATGGAGCTCGTCGACGGGCTCACCCTGGAAGCGGCCGAGCACACGCTCCGCGGCGATCTTCCCCGGCTGCTGCAGCTGTTCATCGAGCTTCTCGAAGGCATTCACGCCTGCCATCAGAAGGGCATCATCCATCGCGATCTCAAGCCCGCCAACGTGCTGATCAACCGTTCGGGGCAGCTGAAGATCGTCGACTTCGGCGTCGCGAAAACCGCCCGCAAGGTGACCCGCACCGGCGTGACGCTGGGAACCCCCCATTACATGGCGCCCGAGCAGTGCCTCGGAAAAGCCGACATCACCGCCGCCGCCGACATCTACTCGATCGGCATCATGTTCTGGGAGATGCTGGCCGGCAAGGTGCCGTTCGACATCGATTCCGGCGCGACGGACCCCGCCCTGTCGATCGCGCTGAAGCACCTGAACGAGCCGGTGCCGATCGACCGCATCAACGACGACCCGCGCACGGCGCCGTTTGCGGACCTTCTGCACAAGATGCTGGCAAAGAAGCCCGAGGACCGGCCGACAGTTCCCGATATCATCGAAACGCTGAAGAAGCGGATGAAGGCCCCGGCCCCCGGGATGGCGACGACCGCCTCCGATCCGGCGACGATCGGCGATATCTACCGGCTCGAACGCGTTCTCGGCCAGGGCGGCATGGGCACCGTCTACAAGGCACTCGACACGGCGTTGAACCGTCCCGTCGCGATCAAGGTGCTGAACGCAAGCATTTCGACGGACGAGACGGTCGTCGACCGGTTCATCAAGGAAGGCCAACTTCTCGCGACGGTCGGGCACCCCAACGTGCTGGCGATCTATGCCTCTTCCCGCGACAAGGCGACCGGCCGGCCGTTCCTCGTGATGGAATACATCGACGGGATGCTCCTCAGCGAGATCAAAAAGTCCGGCGTTCCCGAGCATCGCCGCATCGTCCCCCTGATGCTCCAACTGCTGGACGGCATCCGCGCCTGCCACATGAAGGGCATCATCCACCGCGATCTCAAGCCCAGCAATCTCATGGTGACACGCGACGGCACCCTGAAAATCTTCGATTTCGGCATCGCGAAAACCGAAGCCGCCATGACCAGGGTCGGCATGACCCTCGGCACGCCGCAGTATATGTCTCCCGAGCAGTGCACCAGCGGGTCGGCCCTCACGCCCGCGTCGGACGTCTACTCGATCGGCATCGTGCTCTGGGAGATGATCTTCGGATCGCCCCCCTTCACGGCCGACAACGATTCGAATCCCGAACTCTCGATCGCTCTGAAGCAGGTGCAGGGCACTCTGCCGATGCCATCCCTGCCGGCTGATCCGGCCCTGGCCGCACTGGTGCCGATGATCCGGCGCATGCTCGACAAGCAGCCCGGCGAGCGGCCGACGACGGACGAGATCATTTCCCTGCTCGACGAGCATCTGCAGAAGTATCCTGTCGATGGTGTCCGGATAGACCTGACGAAGCGTCGTGACAGCCTGCGTCGTTCGGCCGCGGAAGGGCTGTTCGCGGAGAAGGACTCGTCGCCGATATTCAAACTCGCCGGGGCCGCCGCCGTCGTGCTCGTCGCCAGCCTCGTCTTCTGGCAGTATTCCCGGACACGGAGTTCGATCGTTCATCAGGACGACCGAGCCGACCGGATTGCATCGCTCGCGTTATATATACCGAGCGATATACATATTCCTGCCACTCCGGCGGCTGATATCCCGAGCGTTGCGACATCCGTCGTTTCCGTCTCCGAACACCCCGTTCCGGCATCCGAACCCGCGCCGCTCCCAGCGTCGGAGCCGGCAATTGCCGAGGTACCCGTCGAGACGCCGCCCCTTCCCGTCGAAGCGTCCGATACGATCGTCGTCACGCTGCCGGCCACGGAGACGGTCGAATCCATCGCATCGCCGCCCGCCCCTGCCTCTGCCTCCGTCGTCGCACCGGAACCGCCTTCAGCGTCGGTATCGGCCCCCGTGGAAGTCGTCACCGCCTCGCCATCCGTTTTCCCGCCGGTCGCTCAGCCCCCACAGCAACCCGTTGCCCAAACGACACACGGGACACTCGACGCCCATTTCGAGGCTGTCCGCAAGGAGATCGACGAGTTCAACGGCGAAGATGATCCCTCGAAGATCCAGGGAAAGCTTGATGCGCTCGGCATTCTCGCCGGTTCCGACCAGGTCGGTCCCCTGAAGCGGCAACTGGCCTCCAAAATTGCCCTCGCCGGCGACATGAAACTCGTTTCCGACAAGAATGCCGCGGTCGCCATGTATGAACGCTCTCTCACGATCGATCCCGATCAGCCCGCGACGAAGGCAAAGATCGGCCTCGCCCGGGAAGCCCTCGACGCAGAGAAAGCCGCGTCCACCAAAAAGGCGCAGCAGGCGAAGGAGAAGGACCGCGCCGGACTCCTCGCCTCAGCCGAAAAGGATACGAAGGCATTCAAGCCGGGCTTCTCCGCTCCCAGGCCGCTCATCGGGAGGCTGAAGGCCCTCGACACGCTCGGAGAAAACGACCGCGTGAAAGAGCTGACAGCCGAGATCCGCGACAAATACCTGAAGGCTGCGACTGAACGGGCGGAAAAGGATCCCGCAGGGGCCTTGCGCCTGTTGAAACAGGTGACAGGCTTTCCCGGCCTCAAGAATGACGGCGACGTGAAATCTCTTCTCGACGACATTTCCCTGAAGGCGAAAAGCGTCGAGTCAGCTGCTGCAAAGCCATCCAAACCGGTTCCGGCAGATGCATCGGACAGTCCCGGAGAATCTCTCGAACAGTCGCCTGGCGAAACGGACTCCGTACCCGTTCCGACTTCCGAAGCCGGCGCCCTGCTTTCCCAGATCACCCAGCCCGAAGTCGTCGGACATAACGTCGAGAAGATCATCCAGCTCTGTCGAGACCTTGAAAAGAAACGGAGAAAGGATGAAGCGGCCGCCTACCGATTGCAGGCCGTCGAGAACCTCGTCGACAACGCCGAGGAGAACAGCGCGAACGGCGCCTTCGATGCAGCGATCGCCGACTACAACAAGGCGCTGAAAATCCTTCCCAGCCACCCCGGAGCCCTTACCGGGAAGCGCATCATCGAAAATCTCAGTAAAAAAGGCAGTGCAGCACCGGGTCCAACCCACGACGAGGCGCCGGAGCCATACATCGACGCCCAGCCCGACGACGGATCAACCGCTGAAGGTGAGGAATAAAATGCAACTCGACGCATGGTGGCTCTTCTCATCACTCTTTTGGGGATCGATCGGCGTCGGGCTTGTCATGTATGGCCGGAAGCAGACGGCTCCAGCCCCGCTGGGCGCCGGAGGCATCCTCATTCTCGCCTCGTATTTCTGTGAAACAACCCTCTGGATGTCTGTCATATCGAGCATCACCCTTTTCGTCCTGTATCGCCTCGGTTCGAAATAGATTATATGGTATTATATACATATAATATTATGTATTATCGGTTCTTATCGAGCTTGATCAGACCATGCCGTTTCGGTCTCCGGGAGAGGATCGCATCATGAGAGCTTCATCCCAGACAACACCCTGGGC